>NZ_BRLB01000004.1 GCF_027923465.1 Vallitalea longa | reverse complement strand
AATTTGATTCATTTGAATGATTTTCTCCTATAGTTGTTTTTGTGGTGATTACACTATAACAGAAATCTTCAAATGAATCATTTCTTTTTTATTTTGTTTATTCGGACATTTCATTATACAACTTTGCAGAATTTTTATTACTCAACTTTTCCTTTTATATATTCCATTAAATAGCTTTGCAGAATAAAAATATAGGTGTATAATTTATAAATTGAAAAAATGATTATTAATCGAACACATATACTCACAAATAACTTAATATATTTTCCAGCTTTTATATTTACAATAATTATGAATTAAATATTTGTAGAGGTGAATTAAAATGAGCTATCTGAAATTGGCAAAAAGAATTATGAATGATGAACTTTCTAGTGAAGAATTAGTCAAGAATCTAGAAACTCCTAATGTAATAGTGTTACAACAAGTAATATTAAAACTTATTCAGCATAATATAAAAAGTGATTTCATATGTAGAAAGCTCATAGAATATAGTAATTTCATGGATAGGAAATTTAAGATTCTTGGACCTTGTAAACTAGGTCATTTAGCTATATACTCATTAAAAGAATTAGGTTACACAAAAGAATATAAACAAATTTATACCAATTTAGGAAAGGAAGATTTACACCTTGTTGATTTGATTGATAAATCTATTAAAACTATATAAATCAACTAGCTATTATTAATAATCGAAGTTTTTTATATTATTACTACATAACAACAAATAGTCGACTTTAAAAAAATAACACCCCCATTTAGGTGTTATTCTGAAGCAACTTACTACTTCTCTATTCAATAAGTATAAGTATAGGTTGCTTTATGACCATATTTCCCATTCTTGTCTTTTGCTACAACTGTAAATGTAAATTTACCATCTAAATACCATTGTAGGTATGGTTGAAAGGACACATTTGTTTCATTGGTTGTGATACATTTGTCAGCAGGTTTAGGTAGACAAACTTTATAACCTTCGGCTTTTGGTACAGCATCCCAACTTATGAAACCCACAGTGGGAGGAACTGAAATCATTACTTTAATATTTTTCGGAGCGGGCAACATAGTTCCTCCTGAATCCTTTGGCTTAGCATACCCTGTAATAAAGATTACTTGATCGTTGGTGTAGTTCAAATCATCTTTAACAGTTAAAGTAGCACTAAAACTCCCGTTATATTCTGGAAAATGACCAGTTAGTGTTATTTCTTTTGTCTCGTTGCTACGGAGTGTGAAATTAGTTGAATCAACCTTTAGATCTAAATCATTATAATCCACTTCAATAGTTACTTTCCTATAAGCACTACCATTATTATGAAAGGTAATTTTTCTACTGAACTCCTTATTGACAAAGTCTTCTCCTAAATTGATATTGTCAGTGGAGATACCAATTAGACCTATATCTGCCCAAGCTATACAAGAGTTTGCTAAAATTAATATTGTAACTAAACAAAGCATACATATTTTTTTCATTTTAATATATCCTCCTCTTATTTAATTCTTATTTTCATAATTTATTATATATTATAAAAGGACAGAAAAATGTCAAAACTTGTGGTTCAGTTTTTTATATAAATAAACTAACTGTCTCTATTTATCAAAGACTTTCCTATTAAATTCTCTGGTAAATAATTACCTGAAACTAATTGAATGTTTAATACATTACTACAATATGTATTTTTACCTCCATCAACTATAACTAACCCTTTAGTTATGTACTCATGATTCGGATTCTCTTTATCTATCAGTATATCTCCATTTTTCAAACTACCTTTAACTTCACCGCTAATTACTACAGTATTAAAATGTCTCATATCATATACCGAAATGACTTTTATTGAAAACATAAATTAACCTCACTAATAAATACATATGATTATTATTTTTTACCATCTTTTACAAAAAGATTATATACCTTATTTCCACGATGATATTCCAATGTACCCAGTTCCCAATCAGCCGACAATGTACCCAATTTCCAATAAGAAGTGTAAAGGAATCCATAATCATCATTACCAAATTCTACTGCATTGTAGCTATAGCAACACTCTTTTATATCCATAATTTTTTCAATATCCACGAATTTATCAAAGGCATTATCCATTGACTCGTATTTAGTCTCACGTAATATGTTACTGTTAACTGTATAAACATACATATTCTCACTACTCATAGGATGCAAATATACCATATTACCATCCTCACTGACAGTAACGTCACAGTAATTATCCCCTTGAGTATAATTACAATCAATTGACTCTAAATCTATACTTCTTAATAATTTTCGCTTATTCAAATCATATACAAACAAACCAAAATACCCATGAAAAATAACAAAATCATCTGATGCATAATCAAGAAAACACATGTCAACACCTATACTTTGATCTAAGGACCACTTAGCCTCTATAGGTCTATTCAAAAATTCTTCTGGTACTTTTTCATTTCCAGTAAAATCCCATAATTTCAACCAATCATAACTTGCATCAAATACATCATTATCAATCATCAAATAACAATTACCGCTATTAGTTACTTCGTGGCAAAAACCATCTTTAGTAGTAATATAAAAGGTTTGAATACCTCCATCCATATATTCATAATTACTGATTAACTTGCCCTTACATTGATTAATGAATTTTACTATTTCTGAAAATTCTTCAGGTTGATATTTTCTATATCTTTCATTTTCATTTGAAGGTTGCACTATCAATTCAATACTTTTGACATCTGTTTCAGTAAGAGATTTTACCCATTTGATAGAATCAACTTCATTACTAGCATTAACAAAATACACTAGTAATACAATAATAATACTAACTCCCACTACTATAACCCAAAAAGATAATTTTTTGTAATTCAATATTTTACACTCCCCCTATTTTATAAATAATAATTAATCAACTATAATCGTACATATCTATATCTAGCTCTGCACCTACATCATATAAAAACTTTATGACAGGAGCCTTTATTGACATTACTGGTCTAATATCATCTTCAACTTTTATAGTCACTAAAATTAAATAATCTATATTATATTTATTATTAAGCCATTTTAAGATAGAATTTCTATCATTTAATATATATATTAATTTACTTATCTGTTCATTTATATCTATTGATTCTTCTTCCCCTAGACTATATGTCCAACATGTTGAGTTTCTAGTTATATTCCTATTATGTACTTTATCACCTTTTTCATATTGTTCAGTTGGTTGTATGTTTAGCTTATTTGTAATTATATTGGGTTTGAAATCAGCACCATCTATAATAAATTCTGCATTTACTGTTGTACTCATATAATCCTCCAATAATATGATTATTTGTTTTTACAACTCTTCTATATATTTTTCAAATGCTTCTTTTTGAACTTTATCATATTCCCTATACATTATCGCCCATTCAATAATTATATATTTAGATATTACGTCCAAATGATAAAAATTATCAAAAGCATGTATAAATTTACATTTCCATTTTACTTCTAATTCTTTATCAGGAGGCATTACCCCACAAAACCATATATCTTCTATTTCATATAGTACATCACCATCATAATCAAGATATATTGATTTATCAAGTTTTGCCAATAATTCAATCATGTACATACATTCATTTTTATTAATCGAACAAAAAATGAAACTTTGATTATGTTTTTTTATATGGCTCCATATAGAAACACTAGAATTAACACCTTGTTCTGTAGAAGGATATACAGCAGAAAAATACTCCATGAAACTTTCGTCTATAAATTCTTTTTTATCACCCATATTTTTTACTCCCTTAATAATTAATAAGTCATATAGATATTTTCACATAAAATTACTTAATCTGTCAAATTTAGTTTTAATTATTACAGATATTCTTCTTATAATTATTACAATAATAATAAATTTCATCATCTCACACTATTAAATAAAAATAGCACTAAGTATGTTCATTTGATTGTTCTTATTAATATATTATAATTGATTACTAAAAAACAATATAACTTTTTGCTTACATTTTCTTATCTAATATTTATTTTTATATACTATAGTTATATAATGTAATAATATATTAAATTTATAAGGAGGAGTATAATATATGCATGATTTCATCATAAACAACAAATATAAAGTAGTAATAATATGTATGGCACTTATAATCACAATCTTATTAATAATTATATTAACTAACAAAAAGCCAAAAGGTCAATATACAACTTCAATAACTTTGGAAGAATATGAAAAATATGACCACTACGGATTAAAGTATGAAAATGATGAATCAAAAATATTTGGAGTGTTAACAGAAATAATAAACAAAGATAATCTTGAACTAAATATTGAAGATGGTGACCGTAAGATGTACATAGATGAAGATGTAAATGATACAGAAAATATTAAGGCACTATTACATTCATGCAGTAAAATCAAGCAAATCGTCTATAGCATTGAAAATGATTTTGAAATCTATTATATTGATTATCTTGATCTACATGATAAAAGAATAATATTATCTTATTCATCTGCTGGAACAATATCAAAAACTTTAAAGAAAAAACATAAAATTTTAGTAGTAACTAACGAGTTGATATTACAAACATATTATCTGAATTGAAATAAATAGATGATACAGTATTAACCTTATACCATATCATCTATTATCATTTAATACTATATTATTTTATACAAAGAAACTTAAAACTAATGATAAAACAAATCCACTGACAGCTATAATACTTTCCATCATAGTCCATGATTTCAATGTCTGTGCTTCATTCATTCCAAAATACTTACCTACCAACCAGAATCCACTATCATTGACATGTGATAAGATTGTTGCACCAGATGCGATAGATAGAACTATTAATGCTCTGTCTGGAGCACCCAAACTTAATTCTGTAAGAACTGGTGCCATTATACCTGCTGCTGTTATCATAGAAACTGTTGCTGATCCTTGTGTTACCCTTACGACAGCTGCTAATACGAATGCTAAAACGATTGGTGGTAAACTAGAGCTACCTATTGATTCTGCTAACATTTTACCTACTCCACTATCAATAAGCATTTGTTTAAATACTCCACCAGCACCTGTTACTAATATAATTAATCCAGCTGGTGCTAAAGCTTTAGTACTCAAATCTAATAATTCTTTTTTAGAAAATCCTCTCTTGGTTCCTAATAGATATAATGCTAAAAGAGTTGCTATAGTCAACGCTACGAATGGATGTCCTAAGAATTTCAATAAATCTGCTACGAACCCTTGTTCAATTACTCCTTTTTTAACTAATGTATCTGTAAGAGTATTTAATAGGATTAATGCAAGTGGAACTCCGATTATGCTTACTATAAGCCCAAATGATGGTAATTGTCTATTTTTTTCTTTATCAGGTTTTTCTGTATTAGCAAAATCTGGTGGTGCTATATTAATTTTTCCTGCTATGTACTTACCGAATACTGGTCCAGCCAATATTGCTGTTGGTATACCAACAATAAAACCGAAAAATATAACCCATCCTAGATCTGCACCAACAATCTCAGCTACAGCTACAGGACCTGGTGTTGGTGGTATGAATGTATGAGTAACCGCTAGACCTGCTAATAGAGGTATACCATAGAATAGAACTGATTTTTTAGTATCTTTTGCTAACGCATAAACTATTGGTACTAGAATAATGAATCCTACATCAAAGAATACTGGAATAGCTACAAAGAAACCAGCTATCACTAATGCCCAGTTAGCTTTATCTTTACCAAATTTTCCGATCATAGTTTGAGCTAAGGCTTCCGCTCCACCTGATGATTCAAGTATTTGACCAAATATTGCTCCAAGACCAACAACGGTTGCAACAAATCCAAGAGTTCCGCCCATACCCTTTTCAATACTTGAAATTACATCACTTAATGGCATACCAGTTGCGATTCCTACGAACATACTAGTAATAAGAAGTGATATAAAAGCTTGAATCTTGAACTTAAGCACTAAAACCAATAATATTGCTACTGCTACCAAAGAAATTATAATCAATGTAGTTGTATCCGACATACTTATGTCCTCCTGTAATTAATATTTCAACTAATTTTTTTGTTTAATAATAATATAGCTAAATCAATTATATTTGTATTAATCTCTCCATATTAATGTAGTGAAGAGATTAATACATTAAAAATGTAAAGGTGTAACTTATTTAAATTCCATATATCCGCCCTTCATAGGTGATACTGCAAGAGCTGTATATGCTCCTAATGCTCCTTTAGTATATCTAGGTTCTGGTTTAATCCATTTTTCTTTTCTTTTCTTGAGGATTTCAGTCATTTCTGCTTCTGTCTTCTCTTCACCATCGACACCTATTATACTTAATTCTCTATTAGGAATATCTATCTTAATCAAGTCATCTTTTTCAACTAATGCTATTGGTCCGCCTTCTGTAGCTTCAGGTGAAACATGACCTATAGCTGGTCCTCTAGTAGCTCCTGAATATCTACCGTCAGTTATTAATGCAATGGACTCTGATAATTCTTTATCTGAAGCTATGGCCTCAGTTGTATAGAACATCTCTGGCATTCCTGAACCTTTTGGACCTTCATATCTTATAAAAACAGCTTGTCCTGGTTTTATCTCTTTTGTCAATACTGCTTTTATAGCATCTTCTTCACAATCAAAAGGTCTTGCTTTTAGGACTACCTGCATTAATTTCTTAGAAATCGCAGAATGTTTTACTACTGCTCCCATAGGGGCTAGATTACCTTTTAATATTGCGATTGCACCTTGTTCTTGAATTACATGATTTCTATCTTTTATTATTTCTTCTGGCTTGATATTTAATTCTTTTAGATATTTGTGGCAACGGTCATAATATCCGTTTTTCTTTAAATCTTCTAGATTTTCTCCTAATGTTTTACCAGTTACTGTTAGAACATCTAAATGTAAGAATTCTTTTATTTGTTCCATTACACCTGGTACTCCACCAGCATACCAGAAATATTCTCCAGGATAAAATCCACTTGGTCTTATATTAGTTATATAAGGTACTTTTCTATGTATTTCGTCGAATAACTCAGGAGCGATCTCTATACCGACTTCATGTGCTATTGCTGGAAGATGAAGTAAAGTATTAGTAGAACCTGCTATAGCTGCATGAACTATTATAGCATTTTCAAAAGCTTTTTTTGTCAATATCTGAGAAGGTTTTATACCACGTTTTGCTAGCTCTAATGAATGCTTTCCAGCTCTCACTGATGCTTCTATTATTTCTTCTCCTACAGCTGGCATTAACGCTGTACCTGGTAATGCTATTCCTAAAGCTTCTGTCATTACCTGCATTGTACAAGCTGTTCCCATGAATGAACATGCTCCACAACTTGGACAAGCATTATGCTTATAATATGTATATTTTTCTTCTGTTATTTCTTTTCTCTGGTACATGGCGCTGTAAGTACCTATTTGTTCTAAAGTTAGTGTATCAGGACCAGCTTTCATGACTCCTCCTGGTAAAAGGACTGCTGGTGAATCTAGTCTAGCAATAGCCATCAAATGTGCTGGAACTGATTTATCACAACTTGCGATAAATACACTTGCATCAAATGGAGTTGCTTCATGCTGAATTTCTATCATATTAGCAATCATTTCTCTAGATGCTAGAGAATAATTCATACCATCATGACCTTGTGCTTCTCCATCACACATATCTGTAACGAAATATTTTGCTGGACGTCCGCCTTCTTCTTCAACACCTTTACATACGCCTTCAACCAATTTATCTAAATGCGCACTTCCTGGGTGACTATGACCATAACTACTTTCAACAAAAATTTGTGGTTTCCCTAATTCGTCAACTTTCCATCCTGAACCAATTCTTAGGGAATCTAGTTCTGGTGCTAGTGATCTTAATTCTTGACTCTTTAACATTTCTGTCCCTCCAGTTGTATTACAATTATTATGTTGTTAATTAATAAAATGATTTTTGCGATGTGCATTTTGCACAACTTGTCTTATGAATTTATTATAAAACATAAACTTTTGCCTGTCAATCATAAATTTTGACAAATTTTAGGTTAAGTTGTATTACAATTTTACTAACAGCATATTTGTATTTGTATTACAACTTTTACAGGTATTGTATTATTAAAATGTACTCTCATTAAATATCAGAGCAAAACTCAGAGATTACCATTAGAAAAGATTTCAAAGAAAATAGAATATATCACTTTCCTATTTAACAACAAAACAGCCTATAATCATTAATTATAGACTGCTTATGATACAACAACTGATTAAATACAAAAATATCGTTTAGCTCTTTTCATCAATACCAGAATTATATTCTATATCCTGTATATCTTTGATAGTTCTTTCGATATGTCTTCTCATATATATAGTTGCCAGTTCTTTATCTCTATTTTTAATAGCTTCTAAGATAAGTCTATGTTCTTTTATTCCTCCACCTGGACCTAATTCCTTGTACAACTTCTTCTGGTGGTATCTAAGAATTTCCATTAAGACTTCACTAACTTTTTTTAGTAAAGAATTATTAGCTCCATTTATTATCAACATATGGAATTCCAAATCTTCATCAGTGAATCTTTCTCCATCTTCTTTAAATTCAACCATTCTATTATAACATTCTTCCATTTGCACAATTTCTTCATCATTACATCTTTCAACACATAATTCAGTGCTCTGGGTTTCAAAGATAAGTCTGAATTCCAATATTTCTGCGTAGTTATCTCTATCTAGTGTAAGCATGGGTATAAGAGAATTAAAATATATAGATGGCTGCAACTCATTAACATATGTTCCTCCACCTTGTTTTTTGTATAATATATTAAGTGCTGCTAATTTTTCAATTGCTTCTCTAACAGATATCCTACTAACATTTAGTTTCGCAGCAAGCTGTGTCTCTGACATAATCCTAGTACCTGAAACCCATTTACCACTTATTATATTTTCCCTAATCGTTTTAAAAACAATATCGCTTGCTCTTTCTTTCATTGCAATTTCCTCTCTTGTCCTAATTTTAACTCTTAAAAATTATCAGTTTATAATTAGTCTCATATTATCTATTTTAGGTTTACATACAAAACACTTTTCGCTATATATTATAGCATATAAAAAATCTTTCACACAATATTTACATCAACAAGCATATTTACTTCTCAATACCTTTTATTAATACATGTCCATTTTTCACATGAAAAATACCTGTTTTGATATTTATTTTATATACTACAGTTGGTATAATAGTCTATATAGAAATATACTAATATTCAACTATACATTTTAACAAAAAAGGAGAAGTTATTATGAAACCAAATATTTTGTTATTCTTTACAGACGACCAGAGATTTGACACAATTCGTTCATTGGGGAACAAGGAAATACATACCCCTAATATTGATGAATTAGTACATAGTGGAGTAACTTTCACAAGAGCTCATATACCTTGTGGATCTCATGGAGCAGTATGCATGCCAAGCCGAGCTATGCTTAATACTGGAAGAACTCTTTTTCATATAGAAAACGAAGGTCAGACTATCCCTAAAAATCATATCACATTAGGAGAGCATCTCATAAACTGTGGATACCAGACATTCGGAACAGGGAAATGGCATAATGGTATAGAATCATATGCTAGAAGCTTTACTTGTGGTGATAATATTTTCTTTGGAGGAATGGACGACCATTGGAACGTACCTCTTAATCATTTTGACCCAACTGGTAAGTATGAAAGCAGATTGAAGAAAACAGATAACTTCATGAAATCCAATACTGTCACCACCTATGTTGCCGATCATTATGAAGTAGGCAAACACTCTACTGAAATTTTCTGTGATACTTCTATTGACTTCTTACACAACTATGATTCTGCTGACCCGTTTTTCTTATACGTTGCTTTCATGGCACCACACGACCCAAGGACAATGCCTGAAAGATTTCTCAACATGTATGACCCTGAAAAAATATCCTTGCCAGATAATTTCTTACCTCAACACCCTATAGACTATGGAATAAGGAATCTAAGAGATGAGATTCTAACTCCTTATCCACGTACAGAAAAAGAAATCAAAAGACATATAGCAGAATACTATGGAATGATAAGCCATATTGACTATGAATTAGGAAGAGTAATAGAGACATTAAAAGAAACAGGTCAATATGAGAATACTATCATTGTATTTACAGGAGATAATGGTCTAGCACTAGGTCAACATGGATTAATGGGCAAACAGAATTGTTATGAGCACAGTATCAGAGTACCATTGATATTTTCTGGTCCTGGTATACCTGAAGACAAGATAAACGATTCATATGCTTATCTATTGGACATCTTCCCTACTCTATGTGAATTATCTGACATAGATGTACCTGATACTGTTGAAGGTAAGAGTTTAGTCAAATCCATTCAAGACAGCAACTACAAAACTAGGGATACCCTATATTTCGCTTATACAGATACAATAAGAAGTGTCAAAGATAATCAATATAAATTGATTGAATATGTTTATGATGATACAAAGACTTCCCAACTATTTGACCTAATCAACGACCCTTGTGAAATGAATAATCTAATCGACAACAAAGAGTATGATGATATTGTTCAGATTCTACGTAAGGAATTAATTAGATATAGAGATGATTGGGATGATTGCAACCGTCAACTTGGTAGAACTTTTTGGGATAAATATTAATATCGATAGATACATATGAAATCTTCACTATTGATTTGTAAATTATTTTCATTTTTTCAGTTTAGTTGAGTATTTTTTATTTTGAAATTATAATAGAACAAAAAAAACAAGCACTATTAATTGTCAACGTATTAATAGTGCTTTAATATTTTTAGTTATATATATTTACGTACTTAAATAAATCACTTAAATAACCATAACGAATAGTTAATTTTATCTCTTAGGTCTGCTACGATTTCCGTCATGCAGATAGCCACTTAGAAGATACTATATTACTATTCGCTTAACCCACTAGAAAATTTCTTTGGGAGCGACCCCTTATTGGATAATAAGACTAGTATAAGGCTGGTTTTTGAAACTTATGATAATAATTATATATGATTTTTTTGAAAAATGCAAATTAAAAATTTTGTAATATAGCTATAATTTTACATTCGGTTTTGATTCGTCTATGAATTCCGGTATCTGTATAGTAGCCTTGAATAGATCTCCATCTATATCTATTAAAAATTCACCCCTCTGCAATTCTGTTAAACTTTTGGCTATAGCCAGACCCAATCCGCTTCCTTCGCTGCTTCGAGAATTATCTCCCCTTGTGAATCTTTCTAAAAGCTCATCTATAGGTATATTCAACTCGTTTGCAGAAATATTTTTGAATACTATATTAATGATATTCTCCTTATTATACATATCTATATAGACTCTTGAACCTTTACTTGCATATTTGATGATATTGTTCAAAAGATTTTCAACAACTCTCCAAAGCAACAACCCATCTGCTTTAACATATAAATTATTTTTGGGATAGTTAACTCTAAAATCATAGCCCATATCTTCTATTTTTTCATGTAATTCACCTAAAGCCTGTGTAATTAAAGATACAACATCAATTTTATCATAATTAACTTTAATATTGCCACTAGATGCTTTTGATAATTCGAATAAATCGTCAGTAAGTTTTTTTAGTCTCTGGGATTTATTATCAATGATACCTATATATTTTTTACTTTTATCCGAATCTTTTTCCTGTTTCAAGAGATCCACGTATGTAATAATAGATGTTAAGGGGGTTCTTATATCATGAGAAACATTAGAAATAAGATCTGTTTTTAAACGCTCACTTTTAAGTTTATTGTCAATTGCTTTTTTCAATCCATCATTAATGCAATTAATACTTTCTGCAAGCTCTCTTAGTTCACCACCAGATGCTATTTCTATCCTACAATTATAATTTCCATTTTCAATCTTATTGACCACCTTCTTAATATCATTGTAATCCCTTGTCTTTTTAAGAACTAACCATAGTGCAATACATATGGTTACTGGAAAAATAAAAAACGTTGATAATAAAACTATGGAATAACCAACAATAATATATGTAGTCTTTTTCCCTATAACACCTTGATTCTTTATCTCTTTTACTAAAATCCTTAATTTATTTATAATGGTATATATTAATGTATGTTTAATGAAAGTTTTATTTTTTATATGCTTTACTATTGACAATAATAATGATAATCCTATTATGCCAAATACAAATGTTTCAGCAAATAGTAGCTCCCAACAGTAGTATTCGCTATGATATATATACCAAGTAAACTCATACCATATTCGTACTATTCCAATACATAAAAGCAGATTAATATCATTATATATCTTGTTAAAAGCACACATATGAATATCCTTATTTTTACTTGATTTTCTACCACTAAATATTACAAGAAAAACAAAAGCAATTAAAAGAATTACTAAAGCAGATAAAATAATATATGCATTCATAGTAAGAATATTTTTCTGTTCTTTCCATATCTCAATTCTAGGATTCAAAAATTCATCTGTAAACGCTAAATATAATTGTTTCCGTCCTGGTGATTGTTTTGCATTGTATTTAATAATATCAGTATAATATGAATTATTTTCTAATTCCTTTGGAAATACTTCTATCGTTCCTAATTCCTCATCACATAAAATATATGCAGGAAAAGTTTTAAACCCGTCTCTAGTAGATACTCCTGTATCAGGTATATAATTCATATCTAAATTCAAATAATGATACTTAAGACCTTTATGAAGTTTTTCTATCATATAGCCTAACTTTCCTGCATTTCCAACCATAGCACTACCTTTATCCGGTAGATATTTATCCATTAACCCTATACTATTAGTTATATCATCTCCAAGCATCTTACTTTCATAATAATTATTTTCATGTAATGTACTAATATAAATTTTTTCTCCATGGAAGGATTTTTTTAAGTCAATAACCAAAGTAATAGAACTAGCGAAACATATAACAGCTATGATAAAAACAAGAATCTTTATTATTAGTAGCTTATCTAATTTCTTCAACTTTATACCCAATCCCCCACACCACCTTCAAGTATTTTGGTTCTCTAGCATTAATTTCAATTTGTTCTCTTATTTTTCTTATATGTACAGCTACTGTATTTTTAGGATTATAAGCTGTTTCTCCCCAGACTTGTTCATATATCTGCTGAATCGAGAATACTTTTCCAACATTTTTAAGCAACAGTGCCAATATCTTATACTGTATAGGTGTCAATTTAACTTCTTTTCCGTCTACCGTCACTTTTTTAGAATCATCATCTATAACCAGTCCTCCAGTTCTCATGAGATTATTATTTATCTCCATTCCTCCAAGAGCAGTATATCTTCTTAGCTGTGAATTAACTCTTGCAATAAGTTCTAGAGGATTGAATGGTTTGGTAATATAATCATCTGCTCCTATCTGAAGTCCCATTATCTTATCAGTATCCTCAGTCTTAGCGGATAACATTATCACTGGTATATTTTCCTTTTCTCTAATCTTCATTGTAGCTCTTAGACCATCCATCTTAGGCATCATTATATCAATTATTATCAAGTGTATATCTCTTTCTTTCATTACATCTAACGCTTCTATTCCATTATAAGCTTTAAAAATACTGTAACCTTCATTTTGCAAATAGATATCTATGGCTTCTACTATTTCTTTATCATCATCACAGACTAAAATATTCACCGTGTATCACCTATATTTATTACTTCTTCATCTTTCATCATATCACTCCTTTTCTTTATTTCACTTAGTATGATAACAGAAATGTTTTAAGATTTACTTATCAAATTCTTAAGAATTTCTTATTTTTTATATATGAAACTGAAGTTAACCTACCATTTATATTCCTCTTCAAACATATACTTAACTATTTTTTGCAATAAAAAATCAACCACTTAAAGGCAATCAAATAATATTTAAGCGGTCAATCACAATTATCTAACTTATGTATTTCAACAATGATGAATATTCTTTTTTACCATCATCATAACCATGTTGATAAAATTCTGTAAGCTTTTCTGGACTTTTTTCGAATCTTGAAACTGCTGGGAGTGTAGGACGCATTACATATATCTTACCCTCTTTTTCCAATTGATTTATATAATCCATTGTTTCATTATACATTTTATATCTGTTTTCTATCGCTTTTATCAAGTTAGGATATTCAGGATATTTATGTTTGCACAATCTGAGCGCTGCCTTTGATGGAGCTTTTTTACGATATCCTTGATTTCTAGTAAGAATAACTACAATTTTCTCATTCCCTAATTCCACAGCTCTTCTAATTGGTACAGAATCAGTTATTCCTCCATCCAGATATGGAACGTCACCTATCCATACCATAGGAGCTAACACAGGGACACTGCTGGATGCTCTACATATTGGCATTATATCTTCTGTCTTCTTGGCTTTCAGATAATCTGGTCTACCCTCTTTGCAATTAGTTACTACAATCTCACAATTCATGGAAGAAGTAATGAAATCATCATAATTAAAAGGAAATATCCTATTGGCAAAATCATCAAACATCAAGTCCATATCTAAGAAATTACCCTTTTTTACTAATTTATCAAAACCATAGAATCTATTTTTCTTTTCAGTCGCAATCAAACATTTTTTTGATCTTCCGATTTGTTTAGTAACATAATCCACAGCATTACATGCACCCGCTGACACACCTATTACATCAGATATCTCAAGTTTCTGCTCCATGAAATAATCTAGAACACCTGCTGTATATACACCTCTAGTGGCGCCCCCTTCTAGTACTAATGTTGCTTTATACATCAATAATGCACCGCCTTATTTTATATTAAATGTTATTTTGTTTTCTTGGTAACTTAATAAATATTATAAAGTAGTTAATGATTTTTTGCAAAAACAAACTAAAACATTTTATAGATTATTTTATCTACATTAATAATATATAAATTAATTATTCTTCACCAATCTATAATCCTAGTATCAATCCCACTTATTTAAAGTTTTTGAATTCCTCTTCACTGAATCCATAATAATCTTTCCTCACTTTATCTGAATACTCTTCGAATTCCTCTCTCATGTGAGGGTCCAATTTTTTAGAATAGAGATTAACCATAAGGTCATGAGCTATATAATCCTCACTCATATCAACAAAACCTGCATCCTTAGTCCATGTAACCTGGCTTTCCTTTCCTCTAGAAATAATACCTGAAACAACTTGGTCACCATCAATAATTACACTCATATATCTCTCGCTTTTTTCTGATAGATATCTTTCTATTCTTCTATGAGAAACAACATCTTTGAAAGTATTGTTTTTACCGAAATAAATTCCTTTTACAACAACTCCCCTTCTAATAGCATCATTAAGAGAATCTCTGATATCATTTATCTCTTCCTCCCATATGGAAACAGCAATTCTTTTATTTGCTTGAGATATCAATATCTTGACAAAATCAATAATTTCATCTCTTCCTTTGATGACACTCAACTTATTATCTACTTGATGCTCATAATAAACTTTTTCTGTATATTCATTAACATTGTTGAATATACTTTCAAAATTGTTCTTCAATTTTCCAATTAACAACTTAGGTTCAAGAGGATAGTACTTAGTTGTATTATTGTCTGTTTGTTCAAAAACTATCTGCTTATTTTTAAGATTATCCAGCACCTCATATATCCTTGACCTTGGAACCCCTGAATTCTTACTTAGTACATAACCATTCACAGGATATTCATCTAATAAACTAAGATAGGCCTTGACTTCATATTCGCTTAACCCCAATTTTTTCATATCTTCTATAACTGATATATTATTGTTCATAAAAACCACCTTCAAAATTATATATTATTACTCAGCTTTTCCACTACAATATTCTATACAGGCAAGACATACTTATAAACCTTTATTTGCCTAGATAAATTAAAGGTGGAAAAGTTGAATCAATTATTATTCCAACTAAATAATACCTCTATATTATCTCATAATATTATTAAAAAACAAAGCTATTATTGATTATAAGAGTTATCAATGTAACAATTACCGAACCAAGAACAGGTATTATGATTCCACCCTTATACCAAGCAAAAAAGAAACAGAATACTATACCTATCAACGATGCTTGTGGCATTTCTGGAGTTGCGGAAAACACACCTGGAATAATCAACGCACCAAGAGCCGTATATGGTACGAACTCTAAAAATTTATTAATGTTATCTGGCAATTTCTTTCCTGTAACCATTACAAAAGGTAATAGCCTAGGTATGTAAGTTACAAGCATCATTCCAATGATTAGCAATATAATATTATTCATATACTTTACCTTCCTTCTCACCAAATAATAACACTCCCAGAAATGATATCATGACAATCGCTATAACTATACTCCATCCATCAGGCAAATTAAATATATATTTACATATGGCATTAGCACAACCTGACACACATGCTAACAACAATGCCCTCATAGATTTTTTCACTTCTGGTATCAGAATAGCTACAAACATTGCATATAAAGCTATTCCCATACTTGCTTTAACAATATCGGGTAAGACTCCACCCAGTATATAACCTAGAGCAGTACCCCCTACCCACGATAGATATGAAATGAACTCTAGTGATAACATATAACCTTTGGTCAATGTTCCCTCCTTGAATGAAGCAACCGAAAATGTTTCATCTGTTATACCAAAAGCAATCAACGGACTATATTTTTTAATTTCCTTAGTTAACTTAGTTGCAATAGAAGCACTCATCAACATATGCCTAAGGTTGACAAGCAATGTAGTAATAATAATTTCTCCCATACCTGCTCCAACAATCAAAAGATTAAGAGCAATGAATTGACTAGCACCAGCAAATACAAGAGCTGAAAACAAAATACTTTCCACTAAAGTAATTTCTCCTGTCTTAGCCAATATTCCAAAGGTCATTGCTATAGGAACAAATCCTATTACAATAGGAAAAGCATCTGCAATACCTTCTCTTAAACCATATTTTTTTATACCGTCATCTTTCATCTATACCACCTGACTTCATTGTTTATTAGTAAAATTATATAGTAACTACTAAAATAACTACTATATTGGTAACTATTATAGTAGCTACTAGCAAAAAAGTCAATATATTATTTAAGTATTTAATCATCTTTATATATGGTTGCAATCTAAATAAGCAATAATGCATTTTGCAATATGCAGATATATCTGATAATATTATAATGTAATAACAGATTATTTTTTTCAAACAAAACAATAAGAAAGTTAGTACAGCATTAAATTTTGTATTACATTAGCTACTCATAGAACCTGAAATTAATTAATAAGATGAGGAGATCGGAAAATGAAAAAATATTTTAGGTTAATAATAGTTTTTATGCTAAGTATTTTAGCTTTACAATTACACGTATATGCGGAAACTGAATATGCATACTCATTAGGACATGAT
This sequence comes from Vallitalea longa, assembly GCF_027923465.1. Lineage (NCBI taxonomy): Bacteria > Bacillati > Bacillota > Clostridia > Lachnospirales > Vallitaleaceae > Vallitalea > Vallitalea longa. Next base: position 246,696 of record NZ_BRLB01000004.1, on the reverse strand, counting down.
TTCGGAAAAGATCTGTGGTGGACCAATAAAGATTACGAAGGCGATTTTACAATGAATGTTGATTACGCCAGCACTACATACGAAAAAATGGGATATGTATCACATAAATCGTACAATCCAACTTATACATATATTAGCGGAGACAATCCAACTGGTGATAATAGACTAGGTAGTTCGATTATCTTTATTAATGGGCATGCGTCTTACGACCGCATCATATTAGGAGATACTATAGATGATGATAAGTATAAATGTGGTATATACAAAGGTAAAGATTTCAAATCATCAAGTAGCGAATATACTTTTGCTGGATTGGAAGAAAGAGATTTAAGTAAAACAAAATTAATTTCATTTGTTGGATGTAAAACAGCAACCACTTCTGATAACTTATGTACAGCAGCTATAGAGGCAGGCGCAACTACAGCAATAGGATTCACTGGAGCGATACATTCAAGAAATATGGGAGGGCCGAATTGGTTACAATCTTTTCATGACGCTCTTTATAACGGCTCCACTGTAAAAGAAGCTGTGAACCTAGCATCAATAGCTTCTCCTGAATCAGATTTGGGAACTGATATAGTCATTTACGGTGACGAAAATCTTATTTTGAAAATAACTCCAGAAAAATTAAATGAAGACGGTATAAATGAATTAGATGATACGATAATTGAATCCAAAAAAACTCAATTCAATACTATTAATTATGATACTAGTAATTTTAAATCAAGAAAAGGAAAATTCAATTTAAATCAAGAAAACGTTCAGCTAAATAAAAAAAACATATTGAATACTTTAGGTATAATTGCTGATTCAGATATAGAAAAATACAAATTAATTTGTAACGAATACCAAAATGGAACAGGTAACGGTTTAATCAAAATAACCTACTATATAGATGATATAAAAACCTCTGACCAAACAGCCCTTATAGTGAATAATAATATATTACAATATTCTTCCAACACATTAGAATCCCAACATAAAGTAAAGATTAATGAAGAGGATATTATAGCAAAAAGAGATCAATTTCTAAAGAAAGTCGACGTAATAGACCTAAGTAATAAAATCAACGAACAATACGTTGATGCTAAAGTCATTGAAGAAACCAATGAGTTCTATTACGATTATTCTGATAATAAGCTCTATTATGTTATTGATAAAGTCTTTTCATATCCAGATTCTAATGGTATGGAATTTACTGAAACTCAAAGGATTGAAGTGAATGAATAAAATAAAAAAGCATTTCATAATAGGGATTATAATCTTAATACTTGTTTTATGCACTAGTACATACTTATGGTATAAAACTAGACCATTATATTTACCTAAACAGATTGATTCTATAATAATTGAGTATGGTCAATACACATACACAAGTAATGATCCTCTTTTCATTGAAAATCTACTAGAAGTATGTGATATAAGAGATTGGAAGAAAGCTGACAAACCAAAAGGTGACTTGGCTCCTGAATTCCATATAGTGATAAATAATATATATTTACTAAGTTTCACTTCGTTTGACAACGAGGATATAGGTTTTTGTGTAGCAAGTAATAAAGAGCATACAACCAATATATTGTATGGCGGTGGATATAGGTTTAGTATACATTTGTATAATAGAATAAAAGAATACACTATAAGTAAGATAGATAACAATTAATTACACGATTCATTTATTGATTTATAATAAAATACATAGACCTATACATGAATAATTTTACTGCTTATTATCTAAAACCAAGTAAGGTGGGATATATTTGAAAAAATATAGTTATAGTTCAAAAATCATACTACTCATCATTGTTGTTATTTCACTTCTATGCTTAGTAAAAGTAGTAACTAATAACAATAGGGAAAAAACAAGAGATAGAGTTATTAATGGCTTTTCAAGAAATATATTTAATAGTAATAAAATTATAAATTATAATGATCTATCAGAAGATATGAAAAATCATATCACAGAAAATGAATTCAATTCCATAGATTCTTGGGATAAAGCTCAATTTCTGTTTAATAGCCATTTTCAGGAAACAAAGGATTCTTCTATTCAAGGGAATGAATTTGATTTCAAATATGATACAGTTACTAATGAAAATGGTAATAAAAATAGTATAGCTTATGAAGTTTGTTTTGTGAGCACACCATTTAACATGAGAATCAGCAGAGTCTTCATAGTAATTGATCAATAATGTATTACCCAAATATTTAATTTCACTGCGGTAACACAATAGCTAAATGCAATAAATTCATCCATACATTTGTAGAACATGTCTTGATTTATTATTGTTGAATATAACTATATATGGTAAAATATTATAATATGTTGAAAAAATACAAAATATAGAATAGGAGAATTTATAAATGGGTGGAAAAATATATTGTATAGTTCAAATTATAATATTTAGTTTTGTTGCAATTTACACTGTTACAAAACCTCAAGATTTATTAAGAGTATTCAAAAAAGAAAACAATAAAGAATTGTATATGATAATTAGAATACTAGGAGTATCGATTTCAGGATATATGATTTTTAGTAATATTAGTGTTTTATTAAAATAGAATACTAATTTTTTTCCAACCTTTAATTTAACTAATCAAATACATAACCCTATTTATGTTATAATTAAATGCATTTTATCCCATAAATAATGTCGTTCGTCAGGATTTATTGAAATTATATCACAAATGATGATATAGTTATAAAAATAAAATTTGAGGAGGGAATATTATTATGGGGTACACAAAATATAATTTGACTCAGTTATATGATAAAGAAAATGACATAAAAAGAATAACTGGAAATATAGACTATATATTTGATGAATTCAAAGAGATCAATAAGTATATTGACAGTGATATCAAGTTAAGAAACAATATACATGAACAATTTAATGATTTGATAAAAAACTTAGAAAATCTACTTGAACGATTATATAATACTAGTCAAATTATTGATAAAGCTATATCTGAATATAGTAATGGTGAACAGCAAATCAATATTCTTTTCAACCAGTTAATTGATACAGACACTAAGTCACATGATTATTATACAAATATAACCCAATCCAATATAACAAACATAAATGATATCAATATTTTACAAGAGTGGTTTACAGGACTTAGAGCAAATAAAATAGACCATGTAAAAAGCTTCTTGGATAGGAAGAAGATTCGTATAAATAATGGAAATTATTCAAACACCGAGAATAACTACAAAGAAAATAATTATATGAAATTAGATGATTTGGTAACATCGCAAAATAAGTTAAAATATGATAAGCAAGATAGAATCAAACAAATACAACAGTATATTAACAATAAAGGAATAAACCTTGAAGTAACAGGAAAATTAGATAGAGCTACCCTTCAAGCTTCACGGATGACTGGAATCGATGAATTAATAGATAATGCTTTCATTAGAAAAAATAGTTTTATGGACGACGGGCTCAATCTACACACACACCTACAGAACAGCTCTTTTACGTATCTATATTCAAATGAAAAAGAACCTTATGATGTTGGGCCTGAAGGGTCAATTGAAGATAGATTTGATTTATTCGATTTATTAGATTTATTTGATTCATTTGATTCAATTGATTTATCTGATATCAAAGATACAAGAGATCTTGCAAGAAGGTTAATAGCAAATCCACGCAATATATTTATAACTCAGAACCCATACTTAGTACTATTATTTAAAAGACCAATTATAAATATATTTAATATATTTGGATTTTTTATGGATAATAATAAAGTTTATCACACACTACCTGACTGCTGGCAGCGATTTTTTGGATATAATGATTTTTATGACGCAGTCTTTGATTCTGCTACTAGCATGAAAAAAACTAAATTCGAATTTAGTTCAGGAGGTAGAGACTATATCTTTTGGGCATGGAAAGGTGATTACTTAAACTTAGGTGCAGGAGCAGAATTGGGTATATATTCACGTGAATCAAATATTCCTATATTAGGTAATATCACAACACCACACGATGGCCATTGGTTAGTTGACACAGATCTCGCGATGCCTATGACATTAACATTAAAACACAAGGGAGAGACAATCATAAGCTATGACCCTAGTAAGGACGAAGTTAATACCTATGAAAAGGTATGGTGGATAACAGGATTTAATCCCTATAAACCAGGTGTTCAAGCCAGTGATTTGACAGCAACTTATACTATTAATTTTAAAGATAATGAAACTATGTTTTATGATTTCGCAGCAGAATATGATGGAATTGATAAAAGATGGGTTTTTGACTATGAAAACTTAAGTGCAACTCTTAATTTTTAATTTTAGTAAGGAGGATAAACGTGAAAAAAATATTATTGATATTGATAATAACCCTAAATGTGGTACTAATCACTTCATGCTCCATAAGTTCTCGCTCCATGGTAGGTAGCAGAGTTAAAGAACTTAATGAAAGCAATGATGATGAAATAGCAAACAGTACTTTGCAGAAAATACTAGATGCCATAGTAGGTGAAGATGAAGAAAGTATAAAAGATATTTTTTCAAAACAAGCTCTAGAAGAGGATGAAAATTTTGATACTGAAATGAAGTATATCTTTGACTTTTTTAGTGGTGAAGTCATTTCTTATGAGAATTATGCAGGTAGAATAGTAAGTAAGAAAATTAATTATGGTGCAAAAATCAAAGATATAAAATCGTTCTACGAAGTTGAAACAGACGAAGAAAACTATCTTGTATTCATAATGGAATATACAGAAGATACCGACCATCCTGATAATGTAGGTGTCTATACATTACGTATTATAAAAGCTGAAGATAAGGAAACCGAATTTACTTATTGGCAAGATATGGCTATTCCTGGTATTTACATGCCAGAAGAAGAGACAGTTGCAATTTTATCTGGATTTTCATGTGAAATTAATGAGGAAATGAATTATGGGTGGGTTAGTAACCCCACCCAATGTTTAGCAAACCAAAACCATTATTACTATAAGGGGTAATATATTATGCTTATGCTATTATGCCTAAACTTAAAGTTCCCCTCTATCACTTTAATGCGTCTGCTTTTATATCATTTAAATCCCCTGCCACTTCACATACGTCACTAAGCATTTTTGTTAAGAATTTCTTAGTATGTGAATTAACAGATTTGTTATTAAACTTACCCTGATTACTTTTATCTATTTCTTCAATAATATCTCTTAATTTTTCATCTATCTGTTTTTCTTTCAAAAATTCTTCTATAGGTTTAGAAATATTTGTTCTGCCTAAAATATAATCTGTTGAGACATTATAATAGTCTGATAAAAAGATTAAAGTTTTTGTATCAATATCATTTTTTTCTTGTTCATAATATCCATATGCACTTGTAGTAATATTCAATAATTTTGCGATATCTTTTTGTATCAATCCATTCTCTTCTCGTAATTCTCTTAATCTTTGTCCTATCAAACAATCACAACCCTTCATATAGAGGATTTTACAACTTACAGTTGTAAATGTAAATAAATAATAATATTCTATTGTTTATATTATTGACAAACAATAGAATATTGTATATTATTATTAATATAAAATATTTTATTGGCTATAAATGAGGTGTAATTATGACTAGAATCAACCTTATAAAAAAAAGAGGTAACAAATCCCAGCGAAGTGTTGCAGATTCTTTAGGAATTACAACCAGTTATTACGGAATGATAGAATTAGGTACCAGAAATCCCAGTTTAGATGTGGCCATGGATATAGCTAATTATTATAACACTTCTATAGAAGAATTATTTTTTGAAGATAAACCTTTAGTTAAAAGAAAGCATATCAATTAATAGTACAATAAATACTTACTTTCCATATAATAGGAGGACCCATAATGATAATAATTATATTTTATCTTTGGTTTTTTAATTGGTTCTATGACTAGATATTTAGTTAGAATTATTATATACTATAGAACCAAAAGAAGAATATGGAATAATATTAGAAAAAGTATAGAGGTAGATGAATATCAACATAGACTTTAAGATAGTATCCATCCAAATTAAAAATATATTATTTAACACCTTAATTTTTTGTTAAGGTGTGTTTTCTTGCTTTGCAATATCAAAAATCTATATCTATCATCCAAATTATAATTTTACAAATTTAATCAAAACATAGTATAATAAGCATATAAAATAATAAAATTCATTAACATAGGGGGTATAAATGTGAATAATCAATTACAAAACATCAAGGAACAATTCATGCAAAAAAATAAATACTTCGATAAAATATATTTATCAAAAGAAGAATGTGACAAAATTAATAGAATGAATAATAATGAAAAAAACGAATATTTAAAAGAGCATAATCTAGCCTCAGAAATATCAAGTACATTTAATAATGAATATAAATACTACAAAATACAATATTGGAATATATCAGATGAAGAATTGATACTACTAACTACTATTGACAACAACAAAAAAATAAATACTTTAAGAATACTTATGATCTTAATATTTTTATTATTGGGATTACCAACTTTATTTTATTTTATTTATACTCTAGTTGCTGGGTAAATTCACCCTCTACCATTGACTTAATATTTTATGCATAGTCTATAGTTGATACTGCATAAAATATTAAACACTGATAGTTAAGTTCTTATTGAAATCATTTCAGAATCATACTATAAACAAATCCATTATACTCTTCTTCAGATTCTTCCAATAATTCATGGTTTATGCTATCATGTAATTTAAACCCGTAATGATTGTAAAACTTATAGTTGCAACCTCTATCTGTCCATAAAAATATTTTTTTGATTTTTTCCTTACGACAATATTTTATATATCTGTCCATAAGTTTTCTCCCATAACCTTTACCACGAATCTCAGAACTTATGAAAAAAAGATTTATTTCACTGTCAAACTTATGTTTTTCTTTCTCTAAGAGATTAGTTAGTTCATCTAACTTCTCAAATAATTCTATAGCAGCTTTTTTATCTCCATACCTTCCTGTTAGTAGATAATAGGATTGTTTTATGTAAAATACAAATTGCAAAAAGAATCTTTTAATTTTTGTCCATAAAGTCGATCTTTTCTTATTACTTGCAATTAGATAACCAAGCACATTATCATTTCTGTCAACTATGATATCTGTATAATCAGAATTTATGAGAGATACCTCCAGAAAAGCATTATAACAGATATTACTGTCCTTGATATGATGAAAATACTTATTCAAATCCCATGTTTCTTTCATGATATTAGAACATTTATAATGATATTTTCTATGATATTTTTTATACTTTAATTTCAATTAATCACCTTCTTAATAATAAAAATTCACACTTTAATATAAAGCTTATATTTATTTAACTTTTTTAAGAGTTCTAGCAAAAATCTTTATTTTTTTGATAAATTAACAATACATTATACTATTTATTTTGTCAATATAGAACCCATAATATGGAATGTACAAGGCTTTCTCCATTGAATGAGTGTACCTCCACTTTTATGTTATATTAATTGATGATATAATAGTTAATATAATATTTTTCTTTAATTAAACAAGATACTTAGACTAAATTCTAAAGTGTATATTCTATGTTTATATTTAACCTATGTAAGGAGGGATTATTATTAAAAAATACTTATTAAGAATTTCTATTTTAGTAGTTATTATAACTCTTATTTTAGTATACTATTTTCACGATCCTCATCTTGATGAATCCAACATACAACAAATATCTATCATTGCTTTACCTTCTCCGCCAACAGTTAAAATCATTACCGATGACGACGATATACAAAAGTTTGTAGACTTCTTTAATTCACTTGATTTCAAACCAACTATAAATAATAAAAAAGGTTGGCAATATCAAATATTACTTAATGAATCCACTAAAGCTAACATAATTTTCATGAACGATAAAATTTGCTTTAATTCTAGATGGTATAAGACAGATGAGAATATGTATTTCAAGCTTAAATCTATATATGACTCATTTAATTATCCCAAATCGCCTTATAAACAGAGCTACATGCAAAGCTTTATATTTAATTCTAAATAATAAAAGGATAAAAATAGGAATTTTATCTTCCACCTTTTATCCTTTATATATTATATCAATTGACTTATTGCAAAATGCTTATTATTGATTATAATAAACTTCTTTTCAGTCTATACTCTGTACTATTATACTTACTAATTACCGAATGGAACTTTAACAGGTTCTGAAAGATTTCCGTTATAATCTTCTAGAATGACTTCAATCTCTCCACTATAACCACTAACTCTTATATTAGTTAAATCATCTACACCTCTTGTAGCATATTCTGCACCATTTTTGAATTTGATTGTCTTGCCATCTTGTGTTGCATATAAGTGCCACCAATCTTTTGATGTAGGGCCTGTCAATTTTACACTACCATAATTATATATTGCTTTTCCTTCATATACATCAGAATAAGAATCTTTTAATAATCCTGAATGATCTGTATAACTTATAACTTCTCCATCAGAATCAAGTAATGATAATCTTAATGTGTATTGACCACCATCTGTTACAGGTACATCTATTGTTCCTTGAGTTGCATTTTCATCAAATGTTTCAGTATATTTGCTATCATTATCACTGTAGTTAAGTATAACCTCTGCTTTGATAGATGAATGGCTTACGTTTGGATTATTCCATGAAACATCAAGATAACCTTCATTTTCAGATACTTCTATATTATTGATAACTTCAGAGTAATCTCTTTCTATAGTAGCACTAGGACTTTCAATACCATCTGCACCTACTGCTGTCAATTTGATTTTTACTACCTCTGTAGGATTATATAATGATTTTATGTAATATTTATCATCATAAGTTCCTCCAAGATATACTTCTTCACCGTCACTATACTCTGCATATACATTATATTTCTGTACCTTACTATAATCTTCCAAGTCCCAAGAAACATACATTTCTGTTGTATCAAAAGCCTTATCGATTTTAAATCCTGTTGGAGCATCAAGTTTTTCACATGATGAATCTGTTATTTTGATTTCTCCAATATTCATCTGATAATCCTGTACTTCATCTTTTTTAGGGTCAAATGAGAAACCAATCGCTGCAATTTGTCTACCCTTATATTTCTGAAGATTCAATGTTTTTGTTTTCCAATGATTAGTTTTTGCTCCTGAAGAAGGAATCTTAATATACTCAACTTTTTCTGGATCATCTTCAAATATTAATCCCAAACTCATTTCTGTTCCATCTGTTTCTGATGACTTATAATATGTAACATATGCTTTGGAGTCTTTTGAAACATCTATATCAGTTTTATATAAACGCAAGAAGTTTTCTGCTGTAAGGTCACCTTTCACTACTAGTGAACTTCCACCATTATAGCCACCTATTTGATTTAATTCAAATGCAGAATCATACTCCTCACCATAATCAAAGTCAACTTTCAATGTTTCTCCATCTTCAGATTCTGATTCTATCCACCATTGCCATGTAGGTAAAATATCTTGAATGTTGATATTCGCCCATTCATTATCGTTAGAAACTTCACCATCAACATAATATTGCATTCCATGACCAGTGTTGAAGTTAGTATAGAAATTACCACCATCTATTACCGAACGTTCAGAAATGAATGCCGCTAATCCAGGCCATGACTGATAAGACTTACCTTCAAGGTCACTACCTTCATCAGGATTTCCTCTATCAGGGTTATTTGCAGTTAAATAAGGATTGGTTGTAGCATTTAATATATTTTCTAGCAATTCTTCACGTTCTTCTTGTGAATAATCTGTTGTTGGATGACTAACATAATTTCCGTCATTACTGTAATATGGCTGATCCATAGAACCTGACCACCATGTTCTTTCACGTGCAAATATGTATTTTTGATATTCTGAGTTACCACGTCTATTATCATTGTATGAATTGTTTCCAGTATGGCCGAAGGCTTGTTCATCAATTCCACTCCATACCATTTCAGTACCCAAATGAGCAATACCTGTTCTTGGTACAAGATTTTCGTCTAACGTGTTATAGATAGAACCACGTTTTCCTGAAAAACCTGTTTGTCCTGCTTCCAAAGTATTGAATACTGTTTCCCTAGGGTCAAGTCCCAAAGAATTCATGACTGATACAGAACCATCGACCATTGATTTACTTGGGTCAGGATTCATGTATAATGAACTTGCAGCTTGGTCCCTATCAGGATGTTTAACCCAATTACTGAATTCTGTAGCATCCTTATTATAATAATTGATACTTCCCCATGATGATTCGTTATTTTGTCCATACTTGTTTGATGCATATACCTGAACATAAATACCTTGAGATGTCATAGCCCTTATAAATTCCTCATATACAGGCATGAAAGAAGAAGATAATCTTTCTTCAGCATTTACGAAATAACCATCGAAGCCATAATATTTACAAATTTCTACTAATTTATCTGCTAAAGGAAATCTTCCATTTTCATCTTTGTAAACAAAATCATCAGTATGCTCTGTTCTTGGGAAAAATACACATCCTAATGTCATGACCCCATTTTTATGAGCGGCATTAGTATATGCAGGATTAGGAAGATTCAAAACACCAAATTCATATTTACGCTCCCACCATGGTGCATCTGGAACAAATAGGCTGTCAGGTGCAGGTTCTGTTACCATTCCATGCCATGATGCATGATAATCTAGATACTGCCAATAATTAAATACGTTTTGAGCAAACTTATCATTGTATTGATATGAATTAAAGAAATTGTTACCGTAATCCCCTGCAAGTGTCAAGCTATTAACCTCTTGATCCAACATAGGATTTGCTTGAGTCGCCTTGAATGATTCATTACGTTCTTGAAGTGGAACTTTTGCACGCATGAAATCATAATATTGGTCTGTCTCAGGTGAAAAGTCCAATATATCTTGTTTACGATATCCATGAATAGAGGGCTGATTATCACCTTTATACCCCTGTTCTCCTTCTCTTGGTGGAAGTGTATCACCACCCGCAAATACGACACTTGTGTTTGTTAGCATTGTAGTTACCAACATTGAAGCCACAACCATAACCATCATAATTTTTCTTACTTTCTCCATATTTTTCTCCTTTTAAATAATATATTATTAAATTTCCTTTTTATTATCAGAAAATTTAACCGTTGGTAATATTGCACATCATATATAGATATAGTCTTATAGGTAATATATACTATTACATATAACGTCATAAAAAACTGCAAACCAATCCATATAACTAACATATTAGTATGTCTGTCTTCTTCATTTTATGTCTATTATACATACTTAATTTTCCAATGTCAATAAGATTTAGAGCATTTAGAATATTTTTTTTAGTTTTTATGCAATAACTAGCGTAAATTTTTAGTATTTTTGTTAAAAAACGTTAAATTCTATTGTAATTTATAACAATAACCTAATTTTCAAAAGGAAAAGCTGATATTCATACTTCAAAGTATGAATATCAGCTATAACCCATTTAACAAATTAATCAGTCATAAAATCCTTTTTATGATTAATATATTCATTTTTCACTATAAATACTAAATACCCGATATTTACCTTCGTTATCTTTATAATACAAAGTTTTTTTATGTATATACATTACCAATTTCTACAATATTACTCTGAAAATTAATATCAGTAACTTTGATTACAATTAATTTTTGCTCTTTATGGAACCAACTTCTAATTGTTTAAGTTCAATTAGACCAATCCATAGCTCTTGTAACAGCTTTTCTCCATCCAGCATACTTATTGCTTCTATCATCTTCATTAAGATTAGGTAGAAATACTCTATCCAGTACCACTTTTTTATCTAAAGCTTTAATGCTTTCATAGAATCCAACTGCCAAACCTGCCAAATAAGCTGCTCCTAATGCCGTTGTCTCTACAATCTTAGGTCGCTCTACTGGTACGCCTAAGATATCTGACTGAAAAGACATTAAGAAATTATTACAGCTAGCTCCGCCGTCTACCCTTAATCTTTCTAATTCGATATCAGAATCTTTTACCATTATATCTATGACATCTCTTGATTGATATGCTATGGATTCTAGAGTTGCCCTTATTATATGATTTCTGTTAGCACCACGAGTCAATCCAACGATAGCTCCACGTGCATACATATCCCAATAAGGAGCACCTAATCCTGAAAAAGCAGGAACAACATAGACACCATTACTATCTTCTACTTTTGATGCAAAATACTCACTTTCCTCAGCTGAATAAATCAATCTCATTTCATCTCTTAACCACTGAATAGATGCGCCTGCAATAAAAATACTTCCTTCAAGAGCATATTTTACCTTGCCGTCTATCCCCCATGCTATGGTAGTCAAAAGACCATTATCCGATTTAATTAATTTATCCCCTGTATTCATTAAGATGAAACTACCAGTCCCATAAGTATTTTTAGCCATACCAGATTCAAAACATCCTTGACCGAATAATGCTGCTTGCTGGTCACCAGCCGCACCAGCAATAGGTATTTTTACATCACCAAAGAACTTCTTATGTGTATATCCGTATATCTCACTAGAATTTTTCACTTCTGGTAACATGCACCTTGGTATATCTAGTATCTCTAATAGTTTTTCATCCCACTTCAATGTATGAATGTTGAAAAGCATGGTTCTTGATGCATTAGAATACTCAGTTACATGAATACCCCCTGTTAAATTCCATATAAGCCAAGTATCCATCGTACCAAATAGCAGTTCACCATTCTCTGCTTTCTCTCTGGCACCTTCAACATGATCTAGTATCCATTTGATTTTGGTACCGCTGAAATATGCATCAATAACCAGGCCTGTACATTCACGTACATAATCCTCTAAACCTTTGTTTGTTAATTCTTCACATATATCAGCTGTCTGTCTTGATTGCCATACAATAGCGTTGTAGATTGGTTTACCTGTATTTTTATCCCAAACTACAGCAGTCTCTCTCTGATTAGTTATTCCAATGGCTGCAATTTCATCAGGAGCTATACCTGTTTTACTGATTACCTCATTCATTACCCCGCTTTGCACACTCCAGATTTCCATTGCATCATGTTCAACCCAACCAGGTTGTGGATATATCTGTGTAAATTCTTTCTGAGCAGTATCTACTATGTCTCCATTCTTATTGAAAATTATCGCTCTACAGCTTGTAGTTCCTTGGTCCAAAGCCATTATATATTTATTCATTTATACCCCTCACTATCTGAAACATCTTTCATCCATTAATTTTAGGTTATCACTTATTAATGGTGTGAATGGTAATTTTTTAAGTATATCTTCTTCTAATGAAATTCCTGGAGCTATCTCTGTAAGCATAATTCCTTCTTCAGTTAGCTGGAAGACACATCTTTCAGTTATATATATGACTTCTTGACCTATGGATAAGGAGAACTCTCCACTTGAACTTATTTCCTCTACATTTTCACAGAATTTTTTGTATTTACCTTCATTCGTAATTTTCAGTTCATTGTCATTGCATTCTCCTCGTAATCCACCACCAGAGAAAGGAAAGCAGAATACTACTTTCTTAGCTGATTGAGTAAGATGTGTAAAACCACCTACACCTATTATCTTACTACCTGCACGACTAACATTGACATTACCTATTTTATCTACCTGCATTGCACCAACAAAAGTCAGATCTAGACCACCTCCATCGTAGAAATCGAATTGGTAAGCTTCATCATGTAATACTTCACCATTTACAGCCGCTCCAAAACTTAATCCATTAGATGGATATCCTCCAATGACACCAGATTCAACTGTTAACTTGATATTATCAGTTACACCCATTTCTTTACCTGCTTCAGGAACTAATTCCGGTATACCGATACCAAGGTTGACTACTGCTCCATCAGTAAGTTCCATAGAAGCTCTTCTTGCTATTATCGTATGTAAAATATTTCTATATCTTTTTCTTCCTGCTTGTATGTTCAATTCTTTTACTTTATTGAGTAATTTCATTGCTTCATCATCTGGAAGTCTGATTTCACTGGTATAAGCTGGATTGTATTTTTCTATCATACTCTGATACTGTTCGCTCTCTACAACAATAGCATCTACGATAACACCTGGTATCTTAACTTTCCTTGGATCAGCCTTTTCACTAGAGAGTCTTTCTACCTGAACGATAACCTTTCCTCCGTTAGCCTTAACTGACATTGCTGTAGTAAAAGGATCAACATACATAGCTTCTTTTTCCATAGTGATATTACCATTAACATCAGCTGTTGTACCTCTTAGCATTGCAACAGTAGGTTTTGGAGCTTTGTAGAATAGATACTCTTCTCCATCGATTTCTATTAATTTGACCAATTCTTCTTTTGAAGATTCGTTCAATGCTCCTCCACCATTTCTTGGGTCAATACATGTTTTCAACCCTATCTTAGTGATTATACCAGGCTTTTTACCGGCAGCAGCTCTAAAAAGATGGGATATGATTCCAAGAGGCATGTTATAACCTTCAATTTTGTTTTCGCATACTTGTTTATTGATTTTAATCATGGGTATGAAATGAGACCCGATAACTCTTTTGACCATACCTTCATGGCTCATGTGTTCTATCATTCTTGTTTCATCCCACACACCTTGTCCTGCTCCGAAAAAATAACTTAGTTCTCTTGGTTCGCCAGTTTCTTCGAACCTTTTACCCACTTCTATACATAACTCTTCTGGAAAGCACATAGAACCGAAACCATTGAATACAACTTCGTCACCATTATTTATCAATTTGGCTGCTTCGTTTTTACTCATCACTTTATTCATAATATGTTAACATAGACCTAATACCATTTTCATAGATACTAGATCTATGTTTGGCACCACCTTTCATAAAATTATAGTTAATACTGTTTCATTAAAAACTCATCATCTTTTCTTTGGTAATACTTTTCGTTCTAATGATCTTCCGATAACTACCTTTTGTATTTCAGATGTTCCATCAATTATTTGTAACATTTTGGCCATAGCCATATATCTACTGATAGAAGAATTCTTATCATAACCATTTGCTCCAAATAACTGTAAACACATAGTTGTGACTTTCATTGCCAACTCCACTGAATATACCTTATTCATGGCTGCCTTCACTGCAACACTCTTTCCACTATCCATAAGGGATGCAGTACTATAAACAAGCCATTTTCCTGCTTCTACCTGAGCTGATAATTCCGCTAATGTCCATTGAACGCCTTGATTGCATATGATAGGTTTATTGAATGCAATACGTTTCCCTAAGTACTCTACTGTCATATCTATAGCCCTGCTGGCGATACCCATAGCGATTGCTGGTACGAAAACCCTTGCTACGTCTATAGCCCTTAGAGCTTCTCTAAAACCTTTGCTGGACAGTAACCTGTTCTTTGGTACAATACAATCATTGAATTCAATATCACAACATGATATAGCATTACCACCCATCCTAGGTTTATTTTTTCCTATGTTAAAGTTTTTGGTATCTCTATCAACCAATAGCATTATCATATCTCTATTTTCAGGAGATTCATTTTTGACAATCACATTAAAATAATCAGCATCAAGAGAATTAGCAATCCAAGATTTCTTACCATTAATATGATAATCATCTTCTTTTAGTTCAGCGTACGACTTAATCGCTCCAGCATCTGAACCAGAAGTGCTTTCAGAAAAAGCAAAGGCTGTCAACTTTTTACCAGTTACCATGTCTGGTACTAATTTCTTTACATCTTCAGTCGTATCATAATAAGTTGCTATCTCGAAGGATATATTATTATGTAATTGAAGCATGAAAGCTATAGCCCCACAGCCATGTGCAAGACCTTCATATATTAGAGCTGTTTCTAAGAAATTTAATCCTCTTCCTCCAAGTTCTTTCGGAATAAGTAAACCACAGTAACCATTATTACCTAATAAGTCGAATGCTTCCCTAGGTGATTTGTCACCGTTTTCCCAATCCTTAGAATATGGAGCAATGTTCTTAAGTGCGAATTCCTTCGCTTCCTCGAATAAATTTTGTTCTTCAAAAGTCAATTGAATAGCCATTTCATTCATCCCCTTACAATACAATAACGTTACTAACTATTCCTTTTTACTATTAATCTCATTGATAAGTTCTGGTATTACTTTAAATAGATCTCCTTCTATCGCTAGGTGTGATGACTTCATTATTGGTGCACTAGGATTCTTATTTATTGCGATGATATATTCTGATTCCGACATTCCAGTCATATGTTGTATAGCTCCTGAAATTCCACAAGCTATGTATAACTTAGGACGTACTGTTTGACCAGTCTGACCTATTTGTCTTGAATGGTCTATCCAACCACTATCAACAGGTACTCTTGATGAACCGACTACACCACCTAATGTATCTGCTAATTGTTGTAATAGCTCGAAGCCTTCTTTATTACCTACTCCTCTACCACCAGCAACAATGATATCTGCATCATTAAGAGATACTTTTTTTGTTTTATCCATAATGATATCTACAGTTCTTGCAATAATATCTTCCTGAGTCAAACTAGGTACTATCTTGAGAACATGAGATTTCTTATTAACTTTTTTTGCTTTCTCCATGACTCCTGGCCTTACAGTTGCCATCTGTGGTCTATCGTTAGGACATATGATTGTAGCCATCAAATTACCACCAAAAGCAGGTCTTGTCTGCAAGAATTTTCCATCTTCTTCATTGATATCAAGTCCTGTACAGTCTGCAACTAATCCTGTTCCTACTCTGGCTGCGACTCTTGGAGCAAAATCTCGTCCAATTGATGATGCACCATAAATGACTATTTCAGGTTTGTTATCTTCAATAAAACTGCTTACCACTTTGGTATATGCGTCTGTTGAATATTTCTCTAATAGTTCATGTTCATAGTAGAATATTTTATCTGCTCCATAGTTGGATAATTCATCAACAGCATCATCAATTTTATTACCCAATATCACTACATATAATTGCGAATCAGTTTTATCCGCTAATTTTCTTCCTTCATTCATTAGTTCAAAAGTTACTGATAGATTTATTCCCTTTTCCTGCTGTGCAATAACACAAACACCTTGATAAGCGGATAGATCTTTATTCTGATTTACTTTAGCATTAAACATATATGTACACCTCCCATTATATTAAGTTAAGATTATTAATTTCTTCAACACATTTAACTGCTACATCTTTTGGGTTACCATTTATTAACTCCCCACTAAATTCTTTTACAGGAACATAGGTTTTATAAACTTTAGTTGGAGAATTTTTAACACCGATTTGAGTTACATCTACCTCAATATCTTCTGCTGACCATACCTTGCAATCAGCTTCTTCACTATACGCTTTATAGATGAGTCGTAGATCCATGAATCTTGGTTCATTCAACTCCTTTATAGCTGTCAACAATACAGGCATTTTGGATTCTATAACAAAACTTCCTTCTTCATATGCTCTTGTTGCCACAACTTTATCATCATATACTTTCAGTTCTTTGACATAAGTTATCTGAGGTATCCCTAGGAATTCTGCTATCTCCGGTCCTACTTGTGCTGTATCACCATCAATAGCCTGTCTACCGCAGAATACAACATCATAATCCTTAATTTTCTTGATTGCGGATGAAAGTACTGTTGCAGTAGCCCATGTATCTGAACCAGCAAAAACCCTGTCTGATATTAGAATGGCTTCATCTGCTCCCATGGCTAATGCTTCTCTTAATGCTGAATCAGCTTGGGCTGGTCCCATTGTTATGACAGTAATATGAACATCCTGTCTCGCCTCTTTGATTTTTATCGCTTCTTCAAGAGCGTTAAGATCATCAGGATTGATAATACTTTCTACTCCATCTCTTATTAAAGTCCCTGTTTCATTGTTAATACGTACCTCGTTAGTATTAGGTACTTGCTTAATACAAACAACTATCTTCATTATTGCACCTCCGTTTATCTAGTTTAACACAGCTCTGGCGATAACTAGTTTCTGAATTTCATTAGTACCTTCATACAATTCTGTTATCTTCACATCTCTATACATTCTTTCTATGGCATAATCTTTCATATAACCGTAACCACCATGAATCTGTAAAGCTCTTTCAACAACAAATCTTGCTGTTTCTGAAGTAAATAATTTGACCATGGCACATTCTTTACTTATTCTATTGCCTTCTTGAAGCATTTGAGCCGCATGATATGTCATCCAAGTAGCAGCTTCAAGTTTGGTTGCCATTTCAGCGAGATACCATTGTAGTCCTTGTTGCTTAGATACTGGAGCACCAAATTGTATTCTGCTCTTAGCATAATCTGCTGCTAGTTCAAGAGCACCTTCAGCAATTCCTAGACTCTGTGCACCGACTGTCAATACTCTTGCATCATCAATACTTGTTAGCGCAATCTTAAATCCTTTATTGTACTTCCCAAGAATATTTTCTTTTGGTATTCTAACATTCTCAAATACCAATTCACCAGTATGGGATGCACAGATACCCATTTTATCTTCTATCTTTCCTACCGAGAAACCTTCAGTATCAGAATCAACTAAAAAAGCTGTAATACCTCTTGTTTTCTTTTCTGGTTCTGTATAAGCTAATACGATATAAACTCCTGCTTGTCCTGCACCAGTAATAAAACGCTTGGTTCCATTAATGATGTAACTGTCTCCATCTTCTACAGCAGTTGTCTGAATATTGGAAGCATCCGAACCGGCATTGTCTTCTGTAAGGGCAAATGCACCTACCATACCCTCACAGATCAGCTTTCTCAGGTATTTATCTTTTTGTTCCTTATTACCGAATTTCAATAGACAATTGATACTTCCTTGATGGATAGATAATATAGAAGATGTAGCGGCACAAACCTTTGCGATTTCTTTTACTACGATTAACTGAGCTATCTTATCATTACCTGTTCCTCCATATTCCTTAGGAAAACCGGCTCCAACAAATCCATACTTGGATAATAGATTAAAAGTTTCTCTTGGAAATCTATGTTCTCTATCTATTTCTTCTGCTATAGGTTCACATACTTCTTTTGCAAATCTTCTTGCAGCCAGTGTGACCATTTCTTGTTCTTTGGTCAATTTAAAATCCATACTAATCCTCCTATTTCTAATGAGTTATTTTACTTTTCGTTTGATTGAATTCTTTTTTCAACATTTCTTCCTGCATCTTTTCTTTCTTCTTAGCCATTCTACCTTTTATTGTTCCTACTATTCCTTGTGGCATTACTAACACAACCACTACTAATAAAATACCGTAGATAGCTAGATAAGCTCCTTGGAAAGTACTACCGAGCCATCCTCTTAAGAATATTTCTGTTGGTCCTAATATCAATCCTCCAATTAATGGTCCGAAAATTGTTCCTGAACCACCAACTATAGATAATATTGCAGCTTTTTGAGAAGTGATTAAACTAAAGGAACCAAGAGGTTCAATAAATAATGTATATTGCGTATATATAGTACCTGCTAAACTAGTGAAAAATGCACTGATACATAATGCAACAATCTTATTGGTCAATAGATTGACACCTAGTGATGAAGCCGCCATATCATCTTCTCGCATCGCTACTAGATTAGCTCCTAATTTGGACTTACTTATGTAAGTGGTCGTTAACAGAACAGCCAGCAATAATATGAGGAACAATGCCAGCGACGGCTTATATCCTTTGAAAATCATATTAGCGAAGCTTGGTTCATAAGGTATACTTATTCCTATGGAACCACCAGTCAACCAATCCAGTTTAATGGCTAATACCTGAAAAATAGTTATAAGTGCAATAGTGGCAAGTGAAAAAAAGTATGATTTCAGCCTTAAGGCTAACAGCCCTACAAAAAATGCTAATATCATTGCAACTATCGTACCTAAGAACATACCTATCCATGGTGATATTCCAAGCTTGGTGAATAATAGTGTTGAAGTATATTGACCAACACCCATAAATACAGCATGTCCAAGGGATAACTGTTCTGTGTACCCGCACATGATGTTCCACGCACCAGCTATTACACAGAAATATATGGTAGTAATGAAAATATCCAAAATGTATTTATTATCAACGAAAAGTCCTAGAGACAATACTGCTACTGCTATAATTACAGCAACATACTCTTTTCTATTTCCTAATTTACTCATAGTCTTTTCACCTTCCTTAATGAAAATTTGTGAAATAGACCTTCAGGCGTAACAATCAATACTATTATAAATATTACAAAATATACTAATTGCCTTAAATCCGCACCAAGATAAAATCCTGTTAGAGTTTCACTGACTCCAATAATAAGTGCAGCAACTAATGCCCCTTGAAGATGACCTAAACCACCAAGTACTACTGTTATCCATGCTAATAAATTGTAATTGGCTCCTACTGTTGGAAATGTTGGATACATGGTCATAAGCAATGCACCTGAAAAGCATGCCATTACAGTACCGAGAGTAAATACAATAAAATCAATTTTTGGTACATTGATTCCCATTAACTGACTAGCTTCCCTATCTTCGCCAACAGCTCTCATTGCTCTTCCTATATTGGTCTTTTTAATGAATACAAGAAATACAATAGTTGTTGCAATAGCTAAACCAAAAGTTATTAGTTGTGCCATGGAAACATAGACAGAACCAATACTGATACTATTAGAGAATTCAGATGGAATAGCTTTGAAATCAGATTTGAATATAAGCAATATGACATTCTGCAATATCATGGAAAGTCCTATTGTCAAAAGCATCTGATTCAATGGATTTTTTCCGATAACACGTTTCACAATTATAAACACCAATGCTCCAAAAATTATTCCGCCTAATAATACTAAAGGCCAAGATACATATGGATTCAATTGAAAAGTAGCATAAATCAAATAGGTTATGTACATGCCGATCATAACAAAATCACCATGTGCAAAGTTAATGAACTTTGACACTCCAAGCATTAATGATAAACCGATACTCAATAATGCATAGATTCCACCTAAAAGTATGCCTGATACAATAAGCTGTATTAGCATAATAATTCCTCCCACATAAATTAGTTAATAATAGTTTTTATTACCTTATGAATAGTATCTCACCAACCCAATTATTAAGATTGGTGAGTCAAGTGAACCCAACTACCTTTCTGACCATTTAGGACGTGGAATCATAATCGGTTCTGATGATTTCATTTCTTCTGGATATATAGTCTCTAAGCTACCTTCTTGCCATTGCATAGCTACCAAAGTTGCTCTTTGGTTCTGGCCGTTCTCATCAAATTTACATCCTGCACCTGTAGGAAGTGCACCCTTTGGAATATCTATCGCGTTAGCGGCATCAATCATTCCTTGATAATCCTCTGTTCCTCCTGCGACTTCGATAACATCATGTGCAAGAACCCATGCTGCTTGGAAAGTCAAATATCCGATAACAGGAGGTTTATATCCTCTTTCTTCACTGAATCTCTTTTCAAATTCTATAACTGCATCTGCAAGGTCTTTATCAAGAGTATCATAGACAGGTGTTGAAGATGGATCTATGTCTATCATACCTTCTGCATCTTTATCAAGAGCATCATAATATGCAGCTAAGCCATAACCCGAACCGATTCCTAAGAATAATTTTGGATTGAAATCTAATATTTTTGATTGCTTACTGATATCAATACCATCATTGATATATGATGTAGCTATGACAACATCTGGATTAGAATCTTTCATCTGCAATACGATAGGTGATGTATCAGTCGATTTGCTATCATACAATTCATCAAGGACTACTTTTATTCCTGACTCTTTTGCATATTCTTTTACACCTTCTGCAACTGATTGTCCGAAATCACCGTTCTCACATATAATAGCAACTTTCATATCTTCAGCATTCATATCTAATTTATCTGCAAATGCTTCTGCTATCTTAGCTGCTTGTATACCGAAACCACTTCCATTAGTATGTATTCGAAATACTCCTTTGTAACCTTTGTCTGTCAATCTATCTGTCACCGAAATAGATTCCCAATACAAAACATCATTTCTATTACAGATATTCGCTGCAACTTCTGCCATTGCACTTCCATAAATACCTGTAATCACTTTTACACCTTCATTTTGAATTAACCTGTTAACTTCATTCTGTGCTGCTGTCTGATCCGGTACATCAGCTGCTACAACTTCAATTTGTTTTCCGTTAATTCCACCGTTCTCATTAATTAAATCAAAGGCAATCTGAGTTCCCCAATAACTGTCTTCACCTGAAACAGCTAGATTTCCACTTCTTGGTTGAATTACACCAATTCTTATTTTATCCTCTTTGCTACCTTTTGAATCTTTGCTTGTGGTATCAGTACTACCACCACAACCGCTCAAACCCATAGTTAACATTGCAATCACACAAATCATAGCCCATAATCTCTTCATGTTTAGCCCTCCTTAAATTGATTAATTAAACACCTAGATATGCTTTTCTTAAATCATCATTGTTCAAAAGTTCCTTACCAGTACCTTCCATGGCTATTTCTCCGCTCTCAATAACATAGCCTTTCTTAGCTAAAGATAACGCTTTGTTAACGTTTTGTTCTATTAGAAAAATGGTAACCCCTTTCTCATTAACGTCTTGGATTATCTCGAACATCTGCTGTACGATAATCGGTGCTAAACCTAATGAAGGCTCATCAAGTATCAATAATTCTGGATTAGTCATGATAGCTCTACCTATCGCACACATCTGCTGCTCTCCTCCAGACAATGAACCTGCCAACTGATATCTTCTTTCATACAATCTCGGAAACATTTCATTAACTTTTTCAATATTCTCTTGGATATTATGTTTAGCTCTATTAGCATAAGCACCTAATAATAGATTTTCCATAACAGTCATCCCAGGAAATAATCTTCTTCCTTCTGGACATTGAATCAATCCCATTTCAATTCTCTTTTCCGTTGATATATCTGTTATATCTTTTCCTAGGAATTCAATTTTACCTGACCAAGGTTTATGTAGACCGGAAATAACATTCAAAAGAGTGGTCTTGCCCGCTGCATTAGAGCCAACCATACTTACAATGTCACCTTTTTCGACTTCAAGAGAAACACCAAACAATACTTGACTTTCACCATAACCCACTTCCAGATTAGTTATCTTCAACATCATAGTCATCTCCTAAATATGCTCTAATTACTTCTTTGTCATTAACTACTGCCTCAGGTTCACCATTAGCTATCATAGCTCCATTATTAAGAACTATAACTTTTTCTGATAATTTCATAATACATTTCATCTTATGTTCTATAAGCAATACAGTCATTCCAGTATCATTAATCTTAATTATGGTTTCAACTATTTCATCAGTTTCCTGAGGATTAAGACCGCCCATAACTTCATCCAATAATATCATTTTAGGTTCTGTTGAAATAATTCTTGCAATCTCTAGCTTTTTCTTAATCGCTAGAGGTAAATGTTGAGGCTGTATATCTTTGTACTTAAGTAAATCAAGCATTTCCATTGATCTCACAGCTACCTTTTCAGCATCTGTTCTATTAGTATGTTTTTGAAACGCGCCAACTACGACGTTTTCTAATGCTGAAATATTATTAAAGGGTTTTACGATCTGAAAAGTCCTCACTAATCCAAGATTTGCAATCGCATGACTCTTTAATTTAGTTATATCTACACCATTAAACTTAACCGATCCACATGTAAGAGGATAAACTCCTGAAATAAGATTAAATAACGTAGTTTTACCTGAACCATTGGGTCCTATCAAACCACAAATAGACCCTTCTTTGACATCAAAACTTACATTATCAACCGCTGTAAGTCCCCCGAACTTCTTTGTTACACCATTCAAACTCAGCAAATCATTCACACTCCTTAGTATTTTCTTAATATTCAGACTTCAACTTTGCTACTAAATCTTTTACTACATGTCTACATTCAAACCTTTCTTTATTGCTTATTGATGTCCGTCTGATATGTTCTAAAAAAAGCGTAAAAAAAATAGACTGGTTAATAAAAACCAATAAAATATGTAACTTATGTTATAATTTTAGTCATCAATCTCAAGTGATAATACAAGTATATATCCAACTTATAAAAAGCAGCTTGTCAGTGCACTATTGCCTATATATATTTAATGCAGTATTTACCAAGTGGTTAATTTATACAATTATTATTAATATATTAACTTTTGATTGTGACTTTTGCTACAATTTCAGTATACAGCAATATATTTTCATTGTCAACGCTTTTTTAGTTTTGTATCAAACTTTCTCGTTTTTGACGAAAATACGACAAATTTCAACAAACAATATGTAGTAGTTTTATGTCAAACTATAATTTTATTGTTAATTATCAATAAATATCTCCATTGTTTTTTTATACTATTGACAAATTTTCACAAGTATCATTTATGGACCTTAGGTAATAAAGAATAAATTCATGTATTGCATAGAACTATATATTATAGAAAATTTAATAGAAAAATATTTATTTAATTATCCCCACTCCAATATTCTATGAAGATAAAACTCCTATAAAACAAAAAAGAATAACTTGTCTTAAGTTATCCTTTCATACTAAGTATATATTTAATTTTTTGGATCAAAATTATTATTCAATTTCTTTAATAGCTTCAGGAAAACTTCCTTTTCTTCTTCTGTAAAATCAGTATAGGCTGTTTCCAACACCTCACTGGAAATAGATCTGAATTTGGATTCTATTTCTCTTCCCTGTTCTGTTAAAACCAGATATGTTGTTCTTTTGTCTTCCATAGATTTTTCTTTTTCAACATAACCCAGTTTGACTAATTTATTAACCAAAGGGGTGACTGTTGATTTATCTTTTCCGATTCGTTTAGCTATTTCTTTCATAGTCAATTTTTTATTGATATCGTACAAATTAGTTAGAATATTTCCATGACTAGGTATTAACCCGACAATTTCTTTTTCCTGAATTTGATTTTCTATGTATTTCATCATCTTTTTCTTGGTGCTACTTATAAAATAAACAATATATCTTTCGTTTTTTATACTCATATCCATTCCCCAATTTCATTTTGTAGTATATTACTTATTCTAAACTGTGCTTACTTATATGTCAATAAAATTTCTATTGCAGAAATTCTTATAAAAATAGCTTATATTACCATTATTTACCACACAATATCAACCAATCAATATGAATCAGTGTAGTTTCTATAACATTTAAATCATATCTTTTTCCGATATTTCAATTATTTTTTTATTGCTTTTTCACTATTCTAGTGGTATATTGAATTTATTACACCGAAAGGAGATTTCCATTATGTTAGAAGGAAAAACAATCGTTATTGGTGTAAGTGGTGGAATAGCTGTTTACAAAGTATGTGACGTAGTTAGCAGACTCAAGAAATTAAACGCTGATGTACATGTCATCATGACAAGATCAGCAACCGAATTTGTTGCACCCTTAACATTTCAATCATTGAGCCAACAACCTGTTGTTGAAGATATGTTTGAAAAAGTGACAAAATGGGATATTGAGCATATCGCTTTAGCAAAAGCAGCAGACTTATTTTTAGTTGCTCCTGCTACAGCAAATATCATTGGAAAAATAGCTAATGGAATAGCAAATGATATGTTATCAACTACAGTAATGGCAACCAAAGCACCTGTACTTATTGCACCTGCAATGAATACCAACATGTACAATAATAAAATAGTGCAAGATAACATTGATAAATTAAAGGCATACGGTTATAATTTTATCAAACCGGATTCAGGACGATTAGCATGTGGTGACCTGGGAATAGGTAAATTAGCAAACCCAGAAACTATCGTCAAAGAAGTTACAAGGTATATGATAGGAAACAGACCACTTGCTGGACAGAAAATATTGATAACGGCTGGTCCTACAAGAGAACCTCTTGACCCTGTTCGTTATATGACTAATCATTCATCAGGAAAAATGGGATACGCACTTGCAGAAGCCGCAGCTGAAAAAGGAGCAGAAGTCACATTGATATCCGGACCTGTTACCTTAGAACAACCTGCCAATATTAAAAACTATATTAGAGTAGGTACAGCAAATGAAATGTTCAGTGCTGTAAAAGACAATCTTGCCAATCAAGATATTGTCATAAAATCAGCAGCAGTTTCCGACTATCGCCCCAAAACTTATGAAGATAAAAAAATAAAAAAAGGTAGTGGTGACCTTAATCTCACCCTAACCAGAAATCCTGACATACTACAATGGATCGGCAAGCATAAAAACGATAATCAAATTATCGTTGGATTTGCTGCTGAAACCAATGATGTTATGGAAAACGGTATTAACAAACTCAAAAAGAAAAATATGGATATAATAATCATTAATGATGTTACCAGAGCAGATGCTGGATTCGGCACTGATACCAATTGTGTAACATTGATAGATAAAAAAGGTAATAAAAAAGATTATCCTGTTATGCCAAAAAAAGAATTGGCTCATGTAATATTTGACTATATTACTCACGATTATAGTGATAGCATTACAAGAGATAATGACTGATTCATAGATCATTACAAGTTCTTATAACTCAAATATAATAGGGAATCGTATTTTATACTTTATTTTAATATCTATCGGTAAACATAGATAATATGTTCTACAAAAAAATTCAATTATATATCTGCTTTGATTCATTAGAACAAAGACAGCATAAGAAGAAAAAACTCTACCTTCTTGGACACTGTCTAAGGAGGTTTTTTGGTATAATGCAAATTTATACTTTCATTTTCTTATCTATATAATCTCTTATGGGATATATCTTTGTTCTGATATATGAAATTACACTTTTAATATATTTATCTTCAACTGTTAGATTATTAGTTTAAAATAATTCATTTATTGGAGGTTATCATGTTCGGATTCATTGGTGCTGGAAAAGTCGGAACCACATTAGGTATATATCTTAATAATTGTAATTTACCTATTACAGGTTATACAAGTAAATCATATTCATCAGCTAAAAAAAGTGCTGAATTAACTGACAGCACAGCTTATGAAGTTATAGAAACTCTAGTAGATTCGTCAAAGTATATCATGATAACTACTCCTGATGATAATATAAAAGACATTGTCAGTAAGTTATTGTTGATTGATACCAACTGGAATGATAAAACAATATGCCATACCAGTGGTACTTATGCTTCAACGATACTTGAACCATTGCACAAATTAGGTTCGACTACAGTTTCTCTTCATCCAATGTTATCATTTGCTGATATTGATAATGCCGTGAAAATGCTACCACATACCCCACTTACATTAGAAGGTCAAGGAATTCACTTACAGGATTTTATTGATACTCTTAAGTTAAGCAATCTAAACATCACTACAATAAAACCAGAACAAAAAACTTTGTACCACACAGCAGCATGCACAGTATCAAACTATTTAGTTACTCTAATAAACACAGGTATAGAACTACTTAAGACAATCGGATTTGAACAAGAAACTGCACTGGAACTTATACACCCCTTAGTAAAAGGAACAGTAGACAATATTTTTACGAAAGGACCTACAGAAGCTTTGACAGGACCAATAGCTCGAGGTGATGTTAATACCATTAAAACACATCTACGAGCCCTGACCAATCAAGATAATAGATTGAAAGAATTCTATTGCCTGTTAGGCAATGAAACTGTTGATCTAGCTAAGAAACAAAAAAAATTGAATGAATACACTCTCAACAATATCAAGGAGGTATTACACTATGAAATCAATAACAACCCAAACAATAAGGAAAAAGAAGTTAAAAAATGAAATAATTACAATGTTGACAGCATATGATTACCCTACTGCTCTAATCCTAGATGAAGCTGGAATAGACATAACCTTAGTGGGAGATTCACTAGGTATGGTGGTCCTTGGATATGAAAATACCACCCAAGTAACTATGGAAGATATGCTTCACCATGTAAAAGCAGTTACAAGAGGCAGCAAACACCCATTGGTTGTAGCTGACCTACCATTTCTAAGTTATCACACTGGAATCTATAAAACTGTAAAAAATGCTGGTCGTCTTATACAAGAAGGAAAAGCGAATGCAGTTAAATTGGAAGGCGGAAAAGAAGTAACAGAGCAAATACAAGCTATCATCAATGCAGGAATACCTGTAATGGGACACATCGGACTAACCCCTCAATCCATTAATCAATTAGGAGGCTATTATATACAAGGTAAAACCGATGAACAAGCAAAAAAACTACTGGCAGATGCAAAAGCTCTAGAAGAAGCGGGAGCATTCGCAATAGTACTTGAATGTATTCCTACAGAACTATCAAAACTGATTACAGAAAATATAGAAATACCCACTATAGGTATTGGAGCTGGACCACATTGCAACGGTCAAGTATTAGTGACCCATGATATATTGAACCTCTATTCCAATAAAACACCGAAATTCGCTAAGAAATATACAGATGTTCATGGAGAAATCATGCAAGCTGCTCTTGATTATATACAAGATGTGAAGCACAAGAATTTTCCAAGTACAGAACATGTATTTCATCTGAAACAAGATGTAATTGATTCAATTTACGGAGGGGATAAATTATGAGAGTTTTCAATAGCATTGTAGATTTACGTGAATACCTTGCTGCTTTTCGTCAAGAAAACAAAAGTATAGGTCTAGTCCCAACTATGGGATATCTACACAAGGGTCATATATCACTTATAGACAAATCAGTTCAAGAAAATGATATAACAGTGTTGAGTATATATGTTAATCCTACCCAATTTGGTCCTAACGAGGATTATGGTAAATACCCAAGCAATATAGAAAATGATAAGAAACTGGCTCAAAAAGCTGGTGCAGATATTGTTTTCATTCCTGATAATACAATAATGTACAGCAATAATCATCTTACCTACGTAACTGTTGATAAACTTACAGATAACCTTTGCGGTCAATCTAGACCAACACATTTTCGTGGTGTGACAACCATCGTAACCAAATTATTTAATATCGTTCAACCTCACCGTGCTTATTTCGGACAAAAGGATGCGCAACAAGCACTTGTAATCAAGAAAATGGTGAAAGATCTTAATATGCCTGTAGATATAATTACCTGTCCCATCGTTAGAGAGAAAGACGGTTTGGCTTTAAGTTCCCGTAATGCTTATCTTAACAATGATGAACGTAAGCAAGCACCTATTTTGTATCAATCATTACAAAAATCAAAATCATATATTGAGAATGGAGAACGCTCATCATCAGTTATCAAAAACATAATAAAAGAGATGATTGGGGAAAAGCCTTCTACCAATATAGATTATATAAGCATTGTCAGTGAAGATACTCTTGAAGATATTAATCTCATTAAGGGTAATATCCTAATTGCTCTTGCTGTTAAGATAGGAAATACGAGACTTATTGACAACCTAAGAATGGAGGTAATGTGATATGTTAATTGAAATGATGACAGGCAAACTGCATAGGGCTGTAGTAACGGATGCCAACCTTAATTATAAAGGCAGCATTACAATAGATGAACACTTAATGGAACTTGCGGATATATTACCAGGGCAAAAGGTACAGATTGTTAACAACAACAATGGAGCCAGACTAGAAACATATGTCATAAAAGGCGAAAAAAATAGTGGTACAATATGCCTTAACGGTGCCGCAGCCAGACTTGCACAACCTGGCGATGTAATCATAATAATTGCATATGCATTGATGACAAGAGATGAAGCTAAGAACTATACTCCCAAGGTCGTTATGCTTACTGATGATAATGAAGTTGAAGATATGGCTTAACCTCAATTTCCACTAATTTACCATTATAATCAAACTTTTTAATTTATCATCAATAATTTTTAATATTTAAATTCTTTATTTTTATATTTTTAATGCTACTTTTTCACAACTTAAATACTATATGTATTGTGTTTCTATAACTAATACAAATTAATTCAAAAGTAGTATGAAGCGAAGTTGTCATATATGTTGACAGCTTTCGCTTCATATAAGATATAACGTTATAGTAAAAATTTTATATTTAAATTATCTAAATATGAACCATAAGCAAATTCTCCAACTTTTATTTCTAATTGCTTATTTGTTTGTTTGAATTCAATAGCCTCCGAATCAACAAGTTTCATTATTTGTTCCTTCCTTTCCATATCTTCTATATTATTCATATATATGTATACCTTATTATTTTTTTCGCTTAATTCTATTTGACTTATCGCTAATTCTTTCATCCTATTATTCAACTTATTAACTGCTTCTTTTAATTCTTTTTTAGTCTTTTTAACATAATGATATTTAATAGCTTCATTACTATCTTGTATCATTTTTAATCCTGTATCTTCAATATTAAATTTATTATCATGATTTTTAATATTAATATTTAGATAACCTTCATCATCAATATATGCTCCACCATAATACTCCGCTAATTCTATATTATAATTAATTATTTCTTGTATTTGTTTATAACTTTGTAAACTTTTTTCTTCTTGCAAATACATTTCTTCTGTTTTATTATTGATACTAATATCAGCAAAAATATTTGTAGTTAATATAATAGTCATAATAAAAAATACCATCAATCTTTTTACTGTTTTTTTCATAATTATTACTCCTTCAAAATTTTACTATTTCTATTATAACATTTATATTAATTTAGCCTCAATGTTTTATCATCGCAAGAACCTGTATATTATTACATAATTCTACATATGCGCAACAATCTTTATAGTTTTTATTTGTAAGTATAACAGTTTTTTATTTTGTAAAAGTATTGTTACATACAAAAATTCAATCTAGCTTATACCAGATTGAATTTCTAATATTCAAATATATTTATTACAAAACTTCTATTGAATAGATTTTAAGCTATGCATAATTTGTTCATTAATTATAATAAATACTTTTTTAATTATTATATCTTATTCTATCAATTAAAGCATCTTTTTGAATATATTTGCTCATGTATAGTGATAGGACTGTTTGCATAACAACTAATACCACTGTCATTATTATAACTTGAGTCAATGGGAAATGATATGCTGAAACTCCGATAACACCTTCTTCTCTAGCAGCTAAAACTAATTGATGACCACACAGATTACCTATAGTTAGAGAGATTAACAATGTTCCTATTGTAAATACTAGTCCCTCTGCCTGCAGCATTCTACCCAACTGTTTGTTGGTAAGTCCTATAGCTTGTAATATACCGAATTCTCTTTTTCTGGTTACAATACTTGTAATCAATGTATTAGCCATATTCATGAAACCGATTATTCCTAATACTGTAAGCAGACCGTATAAAGGATATATTAAAGTATTAATGCTAAACTTTGACTGTTTCAGTATATCTGTATATGCATTCATATCATAATATTTATTTCTTGAACCTATATTATTCAAAATATTACCTGCCAAACTCAATTTATCTTTTTTACAGTATACGAATATATCAGAGGTAATATCTTCTTCGAAACCTAATTTCTTGAAAGTATCTTCGGTCATAATGAATCTTGAACCATGGGTTCTAGCAGATGCCTGTAGAACAGCATCAAATTCAACTACTCTATCTCCATCATATAATTGGAAAGTCAATTTATCTCCGATGTTAAAACCATAGTAGTCAAAGAAATAATCACTAGTATATATAATACCGTTCTCATCTACAGCTCTATCATAATCTACATTACCTCTCATGCATTTTTCACTTATAGCTTCATAATCTTCCCTTGAAAATACCCCAATACTCATCTTTTTTTCTTCATCTGAGAAATTGTCAAACATAGCACTTGCATATACTTTTCCTCTTGTCTCAACTTTAGTTACCCCATCTATATCCTTAATTTCATTAATTACATCTTCTCCCATTAGTTTCTGCTGTTGTACATGATTTAGATTGTTTTCAGGGTAAGTCGAATCGTTGATGCGACAATCTAATTCCAAACGGAAATCTCCCTTTTCCATCTGACGTCTCGCATCATATTCTGGATTCATACTACTTGCGAGATTGGCGACTACTACAAAGAGTATACAGCTAAGTCCCATAGTTAATATAGTGGTTATGGTTCTTTTCTTGTTTCTGGTCAAATCCGAAGTTGTTAGCCTAAATAGATTAACTGAATTATAACCTTTTCTTTTCATATTTTCAGTGCTCATATTATGATATTTCATAGCTTCAACTGGTGACACATTAGATGCTATCTTCATAGGTTTCCTTAGAGAAATACGTATTGTTAAACATGATACTGCTATGACCAATAACACTATTGGTATACTAAATAAAGATATAATTTGCATTTCAGACATTAATGCCTGTTGAGTTAATTCATAGATCAGTTTTTCAAACATGATATTGGATATGATATAACCAAGAATGATTCCTATAGGTATGCTCACCAATCCTAGAAAAGTACCTTCATGACGAATGATTTTCTTCAATTGCTTTCTAGTAGTTCCTATAGCCCTTATTTTACCATATTCCTGTACTTTATTGATGATTCCTACATAAAAGATATTATATATTACCAATGCACTAAATAGAACAATCAAAGCACCAATCAGTACACTTATTATTATTATATCTGTATTAGGATTGGTGGTCCACATTAGATTTGGTGTATTGATTATAACATCATTTTTAGCGATACCTAAAGATTCTGCAAGATCTTTAATCTTGGTTTCCATTTTTTCACGATTCAATTTTTCCTCATTGAGTACATTGAATAACACATTACAGGATTTGTCTTCATCATTGATGGAGTAATCATAGAAACCCCTTGAAACTAAAGCTTGATAATTTTTATTATAATTATCTGTTGGATTGGAAGGAAGTATTCCACTGATTATAAAATCCTTCTCTATTATTTTTCCTTCACCTTTGATTCTATATGGGATAGTAACTGTATCACCAATAGAATTATTACCATTAATATCCTCAAAAAACTCTTTTTGACCAACTATTTCATTTTCCTCTTTTGGAAGATTTCCTTCTGTTAGATCTATATTTATCATGTCACATGCAGCCTGATCCATATATGTGAGATTACCTTTTAATCCATCAGCTTCTATTGTTGCTACGTTCTCATTTATACCCAAATCGATAAATTCAGCATGGTGTTTCATTTTCTCAAGTGCATCTTTATCCACTCTTGCATATGTACCTTGATAGTCACCATAATTACTATATACATTAGCTTTGTTATATTTAATCAATCCATAAGTAGTTGTTCCTAAGACCATAAGTAGACAACTTGAAAGTACTATGGCTATTGATATCAATATACTTCTTGTTCTATTATATTTTAAATTGCTAATTGAAATTTTAGTAGTTGTTTTCATTTATCTCACCACCTTTCCATCTTCAATAACAATAACTCGTTCTGCCATCTGAGCGATTTCTGGATCATGAGTGATCATTACCAATGTTTGTCCGTATTTTTTTGCTGACATTTTCAATAGGGATATAACCTCATCACCTGTTTTTGAATCAAGATTACCAGTTGGTTCATCAGCTAAGATTATATCTGGTTTTGAAGCTAAAGCTCTTGCTATGGCAACACGCTGTTGCTGTCCTCCTGATAGAGTATTGGGCAGGTTCTTGATTTTTGTTTTTATATCTAGTGTCTTGACTATATCTCCAACGAATTTTGCATCGACTTTACTGTCATCAAGCCCTATTGGAAGTACAATGTTTTCCCACACATTCAATGATGAAATCAAATTGAATGCTTGAAAGATGAATCCTATTTTTCTTCTTCTGAAAATGGCGATTTCTTTTTCTTTCATATCAAATATATCTTTTCCACCGATTTTTACTGTACCGCTTGTTGGTTTGTCAAGTCCGCCCAACATATGAAGCAATGTGCTTTTCCCTGAACCTGATTTACCTACTATAGCAACGAATTCCCCTCTTCTTATCTGAATACTTGTATTGTTAATGGCCTTTACTTGATTTTCTCCTTTACCATAATATTTACATAAGTTTTTTGTTTCTAAAATAATATCCATTTCATTTCCTCCTAAAAATCATCATCTATTTTTTTGTTATTTGTTCTTTGTTTGTATACTATTATAATAAAGGCTCAATCTTTCATTTCACTTTCATATGCATACGAAAAGTCTTACAAAATTGTAAGACTTCCAATAATTACTCTAACAACAGTTGTAAAACAAAAATACTTCCCACGTTATCAGCTCCAAGGGATGACTTGGAAATCGCTTTTATATTTCCCCCTTGGTCCTCCAAAATCTTTCTTGTCAAATACAATCCTACTCCAGAACCTTCTTGCTTCTTGATTAAATCATTCTTACCTCTATAGAACCTTTTGAAAATATCATTATAATCTTTTTCTTTGACTCCTATACCTTCATCTTCAATTTCAATACGTAGATAATTATGCAGCTTTTGGGTTCGTATGGTAATGGTACTTTCCTTAGGACTATATTTTATTGCATTATCTATGACATTGGATATTGCTTCTTTCGTCCATTTTTCATCATAAGGCAATGATATTGACTGAATCTGTTCCATTTCTATATGTATCTTTTTCTTTTCCGCTTTCATATACACACTGTTGACCGCTTGAATGATTGTTTCTTTTATATCATTCATATTGGTCCTAATACTTATGAGTCCTGTCTCCAGCCTTGAAATATTGACTAATGCTGCAACCAGACCTTCCAACCTATTGATCTGTTCTTTACTTCGTTCAATGAATTCCTCTTTCTCATTTTCCATAAGATCATCTTCCAGCATAAGTGAAAAACACATCTTCAAAGATGCGAGGGGTGTTTTCAACTGATGGGATATATCCGTTACAAGAGCTTTTGTCTCTTCTTTTTCTTGTTGTAACCTTGTATTTTTTATAGTTATCATTTCTCCTAGAGATGCCAACCTATAATTGATTTTGCTATTAATAGATTCATTACTTATTGTTGTAGTATAATCATATTCTCCTTTATTGAATTTTTCTAATATATGTAAGATACTTGTTAATTCCTTCTTATGACTGTTTTTCATATAAATAATTATTATAGTTACTGCTACAGCAAATAATAGGATTAGAATAATATTATATGTTATAATCTTGTTTTTCAATCTATCTCCCAATTTTACATAATTGTGGATATAGGAATATGTGAATCCTTGATTATTGAGGAATTCCTCACCTTTATTGATTGCCTCTTTATCTATATTCCCTTTTAGGATATCAGCTATAGTATAATATATATTCTCATTATCTGACCCAGCCATTTGATAATAAGACTTTATCTGCTTATCTTTAATGCTTTCTACTTCACCAAACAATTTACTATTAATCAATATGACCCCTATTATGAAAACCATGAAAGTTATTGCTGTTATCAAATACAGGTGTCTTTTATTTATACTGTTATCTATCATTTTTTCTACACTCCATATCCCATAAGTAACCGATACCTCTAACGTTTTTAATACATTTAGGTTTTGAAGGAACAGTTTCTATTTTTTCTCTTAATCTTCTTATATTGACTGCTACAGTATTCTCGTCAACATAATCTCCATCAATATCCCATAGACATTCCAACAACTGTTTCTTAGATAAAATCTGTTTTGGATGTTCCATCAATATACTTAACAATTTCAATTCATTCTTGCTTAATATTTTTTCATTTCCATCTATAATCACTTTCATCTCATTTTTGATGAAACATATATTTCCTGATTCTAATTTTTCTGAGACATCTCCTTCTAACCTTTTGAAAATAGCATTCACTTTAGAAATAAGTACAGCTAAGCTGAATGGCTTGGTTATGTAATCATCAGCACCTGCCTCATATCCCATGACAATATCTATCTCTTCGTCTAGGGCTGTCAGAAAAACCAATCTTACATTACTCGACTTACGAATGTCCCTACAGAAATCCAAGCCGCTCCCGTCTTCCAGTCCGATATCACATATCACCAGATCAATGTTATTATTATAAAACAGTTTCTTCCCTTCACTGATGCCATAACATGATAATACTTCATATCCTTCTTTGTTAAGTTTAAAACTAATTCCTCTATTAAGACTCTCATCGTCTTCCAATAATAATATTTGTTTCATTTTCTTGTCCTCACCTTACTTAGTCAAAAATTTACTTTATTTATGTTCTATCAAATAATTCCTATGATTAATATAATAAGTTTTTACAAGATAGTCAACCTATATCTTTTATATTCAATCACTTAATATAGAAGTAATCTATTATAGTATTGTCTTATGATAGAAAAAATGACCTCCTACTTTGATAGAAGATCATTTTCTTAATGACTATTCTTACAATATTTAATTTACTTTGAATCTGTCTTATCTGTTTTTAGGCTAAACCATGTTTTAAAATTATCTATTTCATTATAATTTTCATCCTGACAAACAGTATCTCCACCATAGTACTTACTATAATAATCATAAAAAACATTACCATCATTAACATTATATACAACCGTTAATTTTATTTCTCTTATACTTTCATTTAAAGATGTATCTTCCAATGAACCATCTTCATTAATATTTTCACTTATATAGGTTTTAATATTTTCATAAATTTTTTTATGAATTCCACCATCATGAGCTATATCACTAACTGTTTCAAACTCTATATATAAAAGACATGAACGATCAAATGTAACATGGTAATTTTCTATTTTATCATATTCCAACACAATGTTATTACAAGTTTCTATTAACTCACCATCTTCTATGGTTATCGTTTCACTTGTACATCCTATTAAAAAAATCATAAACATAATAGCTACTATCTTATATAATTTCATTGTAAGTACCTACTTTGTTTATATTTTACCAATAATAAACACCACCTTCTATATAATATGACCACCAATAATCGTAAAGTGGTAAAGAATATCTAGTTCCCCAACTTGAACATGCAAAGTATTCAATTTCGCTATTATTATCTTTATAATATTTAGTCATTGTTATCCAATGAAAAGAAAAATCAGTGCTTACTGATCCATTCTCTGCATCCCAAAATATAAAGGCAATTGGTGCTCCATGACTCAATCCTTCAGTGACTCCCTCAATAAAAACATCATATCTAGAAGTATTTATATCAAAAGCATTAAGGGTACAAACTAAACAATCATTAAAATAATCCGACATTCCAGACTTAAATTCACTACATGAAGGAACACCTATCAATCCCGGGTCCATACAGTCATATAATTTTTCCATATGACTAATAAAGTTATTCTGTGAAAATATCCCTGTATCTTTACCAGATCCATTATATAAATCACCATAAGCACTTGGATATCTCTTTGCATTATAAGCTGTAATGTTTGCTGCTGCTACTGCACCGCATGAATTAGATGTGGTATATGGAGATGAAAACCAACTTTGGTCTCCTCCATAATAATATTTGCTTGAATCTGATGAATCCTGTATTTTAACAAAGTTAATCTCATCATCAACCTCATAAACTGTTGGTGATAAATATGTATCTAAAAATACATTGTGAGAAAAAGTGTTTAAATTATTATCTAACTCAATAACCTTATCTACAAGCTTCCAATTTTCTTTATTTTTCTCGTTCAATTCAACTCTTGATATTTTATCACTATCTTCACTATATTTAAAATCAATTTTTTCTTTAGTTCTTATATTTCTGTAATTTTTACTAATGCCTTTATAAGAAATATCATATGCTAACTTTAAAGGAGCTATATATATTACATTTTCATTATTATGCTCACTCTCTATATAACTCACTAGTTTTTCTTCCATTGAAGCCTCAAGTATTACTGGGCTATTTTCATTACTACCTACCATTACATATCCAATTTCATCATTATTTTTATTATTAACTCTGAATATATAAGCAATAATATTATTTTCAGAATAAACTGGTATTCTTTCTTCAGATATAGTGTAATTTTCATTATATGTATTTTGTTCACTGGCATAAAAACTGTCTATATAGTATTGTCCAACACTCATCAAGTAGTCAATTGAAAAATTATTAGCTGTATTATCTTTAGCATAAATTGTTGATGATAAAAGTATAACCACAAGAACCAATCCACTAAATCTTTTCATATTATACCTCTTTTCTAGTGTAAATTCACACTTTCAACTATATTTTTATATTTTTATTGAGCTCAATATATATTATACACTTTATTTTATATAATTCAACAATTAATTCAATATTATATATTTGTCTGCAATTATAAACTCATTGCTATATATTTGTTTTATATGCACCTATTTTTGCTGTATTTTTGATAATCTTAATCAAATAATCTTCATCAATTCTGCTCCATTTGAATCCTAGTTGTTGTAAGTAACTTATTGTATCATGGTTAACAACTTTTATACTATCCATATCAATAACTTTCTTGTTGCTTCTTAAGCTTAATAAATGTTTTAAATTACTCTTATTCACATTATTATTCTCAAAAATATCTTTCAAGGATACTGGCAGTAACTTATGTCTTCTCCTATTTAGAATTTGTAATATGGCTTCAACCTTTACCTTATTTGGATTGTATAGGTGATAGATTCCTGTATGAGAAGGTTCATTCATGATAATTGCAACAATTGCATTACTGCATTCATCAACAGGAGTTATCTCAATTTCTTGATTCAATAATTCTCTAGGTATTTTTTTAATCATAAGCAGTTCTTTCAATCTTCCATAAAATCCATTGTCTTCTATATTGTTCTGGAATTTTCCATCACTTAAACGTTGCGTAAGATTACCTAGTCTGATAATTGAAGCATTCAATCCTTTATCAATCTCTTTTATTACTTCCTTTTCTGCTAGGAACTTACTATATAAGTATGGGTTCTCTCTTAGATTCTGACCTACATATATATCTTTTTCAGTAAAAACATCTTTCGACCTGTTTTCCTGTGTTAAGTATTGACCACTTATAGAAATAGTAGACATATGATACAATTCTGCCTCTATATCCTTAGCAACATCTATAATATTTCTAGTCCCTATTACATTATTATCATAGAAGGTATCTTCCTTACCCACATATTTCACATAGGCTGCTGCATTAATAATAATTTTGATTCTATCCTTAATATAATCATATTGTTCATTCTTCAATCCCAATCTATTGAGTGTAATATCCCCACTAATGACCTTAATCCTTTTTCTCTCTTCTGCTGTTATATCAGTAAAATAATCGGAATAGATTTTATCCAATCTTTTCTCTGGATTCTTCCCTCGTATAATACAGCATATATGGTATTTCGTATTTTTCAATAATTCATGCACCAGATGACTTCCTAACCATCCAGTAGCACCTGTAAGTAATATATCACCCTTGTCTTTTCTAATTATCTTATTAGTTGGTATTGATTTCATACCTTCATATGCTAAATGTTTCTTTACATCTTTTCTATCTATCAATTTTTCTATTGTTGGATGATTATATAACTCATTAATGGTTAATTTTATCCCTGCTTTTTCAGCTTTTATGATAAACTCCATCGCTTTTAAGGAATCTCCGCCAAGTTCAAAAAAATCATCAGTTATTCCTATTTTCTTCACATGTAAAGTTTCCTCATATAGTCTCGCCAGTGTTCTTTCTGATGGAGTCAATGGTCTAATATGTTTTCTACAGGTTTTGTTGGTTTTTCGTAACTTCTGCATATTAATTTTACCACTTGTTGTCAACGGAAATGATTCTAGTCTAACAATCTGATTAGGTATCATATAGGATGGAAGTAATTTCTTAACCAGCCCTTTCAAAGAATCCTCTTTCATACTTGTTGACGTATAATAGCATATCATTTGTTTTCTTTCTTCATTTTGTTCTAATACAACTCTAGTCTTATTGATTTCAGGTATATCATTAATCATATTTTCTATTTCATCCAGTTCAATTCTATTACCCAAAATTTTGATTTGCCTATCTAGTCTACCAAGGAATTCTATACTTCCATCACTAAGAAATCTTCCCCTATCTCCTGATTTATATATCATACTTTCATTATAGAAGGGTGATTTCACAAATTTTTCTTTAGTAAGCATCTCATCATTAATATATCCCTTAGTAACTCCTACTCCACCGATTACGATTTCCCCTTCATAACCTATAGGCATAAGATTCTCATAATCATCCATGATGTAGACTTCATAATTGGCTATAGGATATCCTATTGAAGTAACATTCCCCTTGCTGCATTCATTATAACTTGCACATACTGTAGTTTCAGTAGGTCCATATGTATTATATAATCTAATGCCATTTTTCAGTATATTGTCTACATGATTATCTTTCAGTACATCTCCACCGCTAATAATAAGTTCAAGAGTATTAATGTTTTCCATATGCTTATTAATCATAGCTATGACAGGAGGAACACTGCTGATGACTTGAATTTTATAATCGTTAATTACCTGTATCAGCTTCTGGGTATTTTTCACTGTCTCTCTTTCAACTATAACCAATGTACCACCTGTAACTAAAGCAGGAAAAACTTCTTCTGTAAACACATCAAAAGTATACGATGACTGTTGAAGTACATTTTTACCTTTTACATGAAATTCTGATAAAAAAGCATTAATGTAACCTGCAACATTTTTATGGGTAGTCATAATTCCTTTTGGTTTTCCAGCAGAACCAGATGTATATAACATATATGCTAAATCATCTACATCATTGACTATATGAATATCCTCAGTGTTTTCACCATTTTTATTGATTTCATCTGCAATATGAATAACATTTTCTATATCATATAATATTTCTTGCACATCTTCTTTCGTATATACCACTAGAGTATTTACATGAGCATTACCGACTATATCTTTTATTCTGTCCGTGGGATAATTAGTTTCTATAGGAAGATAGGCTCCACCTGCTTTCAGAATCCCAAGTATACCTATAATCATATATATAGATGAATCTGCAATCATTGCAATTAATTGATTTCTCATTACTCCGTTTTTACGTAAAGCAACTGCCAAAGTATTCGATTTTTCATCAAGAACTTTGTAGGTCATAGATTCATCTTTAAATATAACTGCATTCTTATTGGGTGTTTTCTTTACTTGTTCCATGAATAATTCATGTATCAATCTTTTATCATCATAATATTTTTTTGTATCATTGAATTTATTTATAATTACATTCTTTTCATCTTCTGTCAAAATATCAATGTTTCTTAACTTTTTGCTGTCATCACTTAATATATCATTAATCATCATACCCATATGGGAAACTATTTGTTCTATATGGCTATTAGTATATTTATTTATTTGATAGTCAATCTCATATGTAATCTTCTCCTCACTATCTCTGTTGCTTATATGGATTTCCAATCCATCCATTGCCGTATTGTTGAAAAACCATCTAGTAGTATAATCTTTATTATCATTTTTTGCGTTCTGGTAAGATAACACCACATCAAATATTTTTTGATGTACTCCATACTTATCTTGATAATATTTTCTGATTTTCATATATGGATACATAGAATGTTTTAGAGCATTAAATATTTCTTGCTTTACCTCTCTCAATAGTTCTATAAAAGTCCATTCCATATTTATATTGATTTTTAAAGGAACCATATTGACATAATAACCTAGTGAATATTTTTCTTTACCTTTTCTACCAAGAACTGGAGTACCAATGACAACTTTATCTTTATTATTCATTCTTGCCATATATAATGCCAGTACAGCCATATAAAAGTTGAAAAGACTGATAGAATGATTTTTGCAAAAAGTTTCAGTGAACCCTTTATGAGCTTTTACTATTTTTCTATTAGCCTTTATACTAATATCATTATCAATAATATTTTTACCTTTGAATAATTTATTAGTACAATCATTAAAACTGCTTAATTCATTTATCCAATAATCTCTATCGCTGATATACCTACCGGACTTTCTATATGAATTTTTTCTCATGACATATTCTTTATATGATATTCCTTTATCTACGTTAATTGTATCTTTATAATTGTAGTAAAAATTGATTCTCCTACCTATGAGCACCATAGTCCATGCATCAGAAATTATGTGATGAAGTTTTATTATTACAGAAATCCTATTATAATTATATTTAACTATTCTAAAAGAATATAATTTATTATTTATTAATTTTTCTTGTAAGTAATTTTTTATCATTATATCTGATTCTTTGTCAGTTTTATCTGTTAAATCTATGATCTCAATAGTTTCATAAACATAAGGTTGTATAGTCTCTTTTTCATCATCTATTATCCCAGTTCTAATGATATCGTTTAATTCTATAACTCTATTAATAGCTTCATCAAGTCTTTTAGTTGATATATTGCTATCATTAAATACCATCTCACCACTAATTATACTAGGTGAATCAAATTTATATATTTTTTCTATATCCAACATTGCCTTTTTTTCTTCTGATAATGCAAACATACATATACTCATTTTGATTCCCCTTATCTGCTCCTTGCTATTGACTGAGCTTGAATTTTATAGTAAATATAGATCCTTTTCCTATTTCACTATCCACTGTTATAATCC
Source organism: Vallitalea longa (assembly GCF_027923465.1). NCBI lineage: Bacteria > Bacillati > Bacillota > Clostridia > Lachnospirales > Vallitaleaceae > Vallitalea > Vallitalea longa. Next base: position 204,264 of record NZ_BRLB01000004.1, on the reverse strand, counting down.
CGTCATGTGCTTTTACCAATTCTTTAACAATTGATAATCCAATTCCAGCACCTCCTGTTTTCCTACTCCTAGATTCGTCTCCTCTGTAGAATCTCTGAAAGACATAAGATAAATCTCCTTTTTTTATTCCAATACCTGTATCAATAAATCTAATTATAGCTTCATCTTCATTTTTAGTTAATATAACTTTTATGATACCACCCTCATTAGTATATTTATATGCATTAGTGAGCAAATTAACAAATATTTGCTTAAGTCTATCCTTATCTCCATTAATGTAGATTTCACTCTCTGATTCATGAATTAACTGGATGCCTTTACTTTCCATAAGAGGTATGAATCCATCAATGCTTGTGGATAATTCTTCTGCAAGATTGATTTTCATAATTTTTAATTGTAGATGTTCACTCTCGATAGTTACCAATTCATTAAGATCGTTAATTAGTTTGGTCATTCTAACTATTTCATCATTTAATCTAGCAAGTCTTTCTTCTGTAGGTTCTAATACTCCATCAATCAAGGCTTCTATCTGACTTCTTAGAACAGCTAGAGGACTCCTAAGTTCGTGGGATATATCATTACTTAATCTTTTCCTTAATTGTTCTTGTTCACTAAGTTGTCTTGCTAATTCTTCAATTGATATTGCTAGTTCGTATATTTCCTTAGTATCAGCTTTTATATTCTTGACACATTCATAATTACCTTTTGATATATTATGAGTACTATCGTTAATCTTGATAATAGGTCGTGTAAGTCTTCTAGCAAGAATACGACTTAAAAAAATAGCAAGCAACATAGCTATGAAAAAAGAAATAACATACAGAATATTAATTGCATACATGAAGTCATTATTCACTTTATCGTTAATTACATTCTTATAATGACCTATACTTAGATAACCTACCACCTCATCTTCATACATGATTGTATGTTCGTCATAGTCAAAATCCTCTTTATATGGATTTTTATGCATATTGTTATGACCCATTCCTTTTCCCATGCCCATACCCATACTACTTATCAATAATATTTCTCTATCTTTATCCATTAAGATAACTTCTACATTCTTAAAATGAGCTTGTTGTTTAAGGTATGCTAATTCTTCATTATCAATGGTCCCATTATTTTGAAGGCTATTATCTACATAGTTTATTATTTCTTCATCATCCAACTTACTCTGTTCTACTACATAATCAGTAAAATAATATTTTATAGCAATATTAGACATTATAATGATTACTATAACAGTTATTAATGATATCGCTATAGAATTTTTCATAATTCTCTTACTTAGACTTATCATACTAAATCACATCCAGTTTTTAGTCTTGTTTCCCTTTGAACTTATATCCTACACCATAAACAGTTAGTATATATTTTGGATCTTTTATATCATCTTCAATCTTCTTCCGTAGATTTTTTATATGGGCATCTATAGTCCTGTCATATCCTATGAATTCATATCCTAATGCTGCGTCTATTATTTGCGCCCTAGTAAAAACTTTATTAGGATTTCTTGCAAAAAGAAGAAGTATCTCATACTCATTAGGGGTTACATTAAGGATTTCACCTGACTTTTTCACGATATGTTCATCTTTATTAATTAGTATATCTTTATTATTGAATGATATCATAGTATTATCATAACCATATTTGCCTTTATTAGTTCGTCTTAATATTGCCTTAATTCTCATGACCAATTCTCTTGGACTAAAAGGTTTTGTTAAATAATCATCTGCACCTAAAGCTAATCCATTTATTTTATCCTCTTCCATATTTTTTGCAGTTAACATCAGAATAGGTACATCTGATTTCTCTCTAATAATTTTACATATATTTTCTCCAGAAACATCTGGAAGCATTAAATCCAATACAATAAAATCAGGATTGATTTCATCATACATCAATAAAGCTTCATTACCATTATCCACAGTAAATACTTCATAACCTTCTTTAAGTAAATATGCTTCAACTACTTCTAATAATCCATGTTCATCATCAATAACCAGTATCTTCTCTTTCATATTCTATCCTTTCCATAACCAATTAGTATTTATTATATTTTATCAAAAGCGTATTATCTATGCAAGCAAAGTACTACATAGCATTATTCTCCTTATTTTAAACCAAAGAGGCTACGCCTACAAAAGATTTCAAGGAAATAATAAATAGAACTTTCCAATTTAATATTTGATATGAAAAAAGCAGCTTTCTAAGCTGCTTTTTAGTAAGTATAGTTAATTAGTTTTTTCTTCCGAGGCCATAACCTCTGCCTCCGTTTCTTCCATATCCGTTACCATTTCCGTTTCCATTACCATTTCTTAATCTAGCACCATTACATGCTCCATTTCCTTTACCATTTCCGTTTCCACAATTCAATCCTACTTCTTGTCCTAGTCTTGGTGGATTAGAAGGATCACAATTACCAACGTTATCTTTTAGCTTAGCAATTAATTCGTCAGCTTCTTCTCTTGTCAGTAATTCTTGATCTACTTTGTCTTCAATTATTGTAATCTTTTCTTCCAGCATCTTGTCTGTAAATTCTTCATACACACCGTTTTCTTCTGCAAGTTCTCCAAAAGTCTGACCATCCTGCCTTAAGTCATAAGCTTCTTCTTCTGTTACTCCTGTAACTTCTGAATAAATCTCAGCAGGCGTAGCTGCAAATGCTACTGTTCCTATTAATAGTGTTCCTAACAAACCTATTGTAATGTTTTTTAATGTCTTCATATATAATGCCTCCTTTTCGATTTGTTAATATAATTATAGAATAACAATATGAAAAAGTTATGAAGAAGAAGAAAAAATGATATTTATAATAAAGTTTTATCAATATCCTTCTCATACAAAAACATTGCAGATAGTTTTTCTATATTAAGTATTCTTGTAATCATATCACATTTACATAAAAATAAATAAAATATGTTATGACCGCTACCAGATAATGTTTCAAAATTCCCTTGTCCTTTTGAAATGATAACATCTGCCTTATTATAGAAAATATCTTTAAATTCATCTGATACTTCATCTAAATCTGTTCCAGGTATATCAGTCCCATTATTAATTATCTTAGCATATTTATCTATCCCAACTAAATAGGCATCTTCTTCATTGACATCGTTAAGAACTGGTTCGCCTCTAGTTGCAAAATAGATTGTTACATCAGGAAATTTATTGGTAATTTCATCCATTAATATTTTATCACAAACTACCTCACCGGTATTATCTCCTAAGTATAAAATAGTTTTTGCTTTGGAAAGTTCATTAATAAACTTATCATAAGCATCGTCATTAACTTCACTATCCATGGTTTTACGGATAATCTCTTCTATAAGTTCCATACTGATATTTTTAAGTGCTCCAAAATCGATTACATTACCTGCCATTGCTATTCTAAGAGCATCTACTAATCTATCATTGGATTTTCCAATCATTTCTCTCATATCGTTTTCCATTGCTAACATTTTTTCATTGTACAGAACTTTTTCTTCTTTATAAAAATCAACTACTCCTGTTATACTATGTAAAATCCTATTTGTTTTTGCACTTATGTATGGTGCTGTTTTTTCATATTCCGTATCAGCAATGTCACGTAATACTTTATTCATGAATTTATATTTTTCTTTTTTATCAGTGATATATTTATCAGCCAGCTCATTAGCTTTATTAATTATACAAGATATACAATCTACATGTGAGTACATATCATTTAATCCTTTCTACTATTATTCTGTGTCAAAATAATTACAGCAAACAAAGTTCTCTTATTATTAATACCAAAAAATCTAGGCAATTATAGCCTAGATTATGATTATTCTACAAATTTAACTGCTGTACCATATGCAATAACTTCTGCAGCTCCTTGCATAATAGCACTTGATGCATATCTAATATTGACTATACCGTCAGCATTCAATGATTCAGCTTCTTCAACCATACGTTTTGTAGCTAACGCTCTTGCTTCATTCATCATTTTATTATAAGCACCAAGCTCTCCACCAACAATGGTTTTGAATGAGCTCATTATATCTTTACCAACATGTTTTGATTGAATTGTAGAACCTTTTACTATAGATAAAGTTTCTAGCTTTTTATCGGAAATAAAATCAGTATTTACTAAGATCATCTTCTTTTTCCTCCTTTATTTCTTTTAGTCTTCTTACAAGATTAACTATAAGTGCAATAATTACCCATATTATAACTATAACAAATATTACTCCAAAAACTCTAAATAGGATATTATCTGAAATAATAATCAAATAAGATATACCAGTTAATTGAAGAATGCCGAACAGGCATATTAATACTGTTATAAAAATCGGTGCAAATTTTTTACTCAATATTTTTCACCTCTCTGTATAATAAATATGTTTCAATTATATTTATTATAACTTACTTATAAACATAGGTAGTATACCATCAAATTATAGCATCTATCAATATCTATTTTTCACATTTAATAATAAAAATACTCTGAATCTATCTTTTTATAAAAATCTTTAGATTTTGATTTAAATGGTCTATTATTAAAATATAAACATTTATCTACGTTATTAACACCTTCAAAAGCCATTTTTGCTGCGATGATACAATCTGTTTTAGGCTCTTTCTTTGAAAAATTAGACTTGTGAGCTGGTGGAAATTGAACACAATACCTATTATCATAAATAACCCCTTCTATAGTATTAGGGAACTGAGGATCATTTTTTCTATTAATCACAACATTAGCTACTGCAATCTTCGCATCAAAACTTATATAATTAACTTCTACAGTAATTATCTTGGCCAATAAAAGCAGATCTTCATCTGTATAACCTCTGTCAACAATACTTGCAGCAGGAACAGCTATACCATCTCTAGATATTTCTACTGTATAGACTTTTTGATTATAATTAACTGTACAGGCCATACTTTCAGCAAAAAATCTTATAGGCACCATTGTTCTATTATTTATTAGAGGTGGCGCAATATCTAATTCAAATTGGTGACCGTTAACATAAGCGATATTGGAATCCAACGATAGTTCAATCTTATTTTCTCCTTCGCTGATTGTTATTTTATGTGTTTCACCATCCCATACGATTTCTGCATTCAATGCAGTAACTATTGCCCTTAATGGTACATATAAAGTATTATCTATCAATAAAGGTTCAGTATCCATGAGTATATAATTATCATTAATCTTTACGGATATTGGTGGATTCTTATCTATTGCTGATACTGGAACGTTTAATAAAACAATAGAACTCAAACATAAGCATAACACTAATCTAAATAATTTTTTCATAAGAAATTTTCTCCTATATTAAGTTTTTATTATTCCTCGTCTTCTGGATAATTTTCTTTTGTAACTTTTTCTTCTTCTGCATTATTTTTCTTCTTTGCAGTAAATTTATCCATTATATTAGGAACCATGTCAATTATCTTAGTTAAACTATCTTGGTTCTTGACATTAACTAATCGTGTTTGTCCATCTTGTATAACCAAAACAGCACTTGGACTTATTTTAGCACCTAAAGCTCCTCCGCCAATTCCTTTAGTTTTTTCTTTAGCTTCTTCTGAAGCTCCTGCACCTACACCAAATGAAACATCAACTAATGGTAATATTATAGTATCTCCTATATTGATTGCTTCGCCTACTACTGTTTTTGTTGAAACGAAATTCTCCATTCCATTAAATAATGATTCTACAGTTTTCTTAAAATTTGATTCCATTCATTTTCCTCCTTATATTCGTTAACAATAACGATTTTCTCAAGCCTTATATGCTTTGTATAATTTTCTAACTCTTTTATCTAAAATAATACTTAATGTATTTTTTAGTAACACTATTAAATATATTTTTCCTTTTCCATAAAAACAACCTTGGAAAATTTTTTCAGTAAAATCAGGTACAACTTTTAATTTATTACCAGTGACTGTGTATAGTATACTAACTGCACCTACTACATATCCTGTTGAAGCAGGATCGCCAGTACCGATAATCATTTTGGCCATGAATTTTTTAGGTAAAATGTGTTTAATCATTTTTAAGATTTTATCTTTTATCATTTTTATGACAGCTCTGTTTTCTTCATTTTTAATAAAATCTTTTATGGTGTTCAATACTTGTTTTATATTTTTTTTACCGTTAGCAGATTTATCTTTTTTATGTTGTTTTTTATGTTCTTTCTTATGTTGTTCCATTTTATTTTTTTTATTAGATTTTTTTCTATTATGTTTTTCACTTTTTGAATTAACTCTATCACTGGATTTAATTTTATTCTCTATTGTATTGTTATCTGCTTCTTCTTCAATTTGTGATTCAGCTCTAATTTTATCACTGTCTTTTTTGGATTCTTCTTGATTTATAGTTTTTTTAACTTTCTGGTCTATATCAATACTACATTTTGTTTCTTCATCAGTTATATTTGCACTATAATTTATATTTTCATTATTATTTTCTACATCTTCATTATTTTTATCTTTGGCATGTTTTTTTGGGGACCTATCTTTTCTATGTGTCTTTTTTGCTTTTTTATTTTTCTTCTTTTTCAATATATCTTTACCAAATATCTTAAAACTTGTATTAGTTTCATCCTCCATATGATATTTAAAAGAAAATATATGCAGTAAAAAACTGACTCTAACATCTAACTTAATTGCATCATACTTCTCCCCCTCAACTCTGTACCTTATTGGCACAAACAAGACGGTTAATATACATAATACCATAATTAATATTAAAAATAAAATTATATATAGTAAAACCTTCAATATTCCAAGTAATATAGCTAACATAATTAACCACCTATATTTTTATTTGAACTCCTGTCAAGAATGTTTAATCAATCTCTTCTTAAACTTCTCAATAATTATAAGTAATACAATAACGCTCGTAACGAAAATGCCTAATACAATCATTGCTGTCTGGAAAAAGAATACTTCCGGTACCATATTAATTAAAATATCAGTCTTAGGATCAAGTAGCCATAGATCATTCGAAAAAAATATTTCGTGGAAAATAGTAAAATATTTATTGAAATTAATTAATAACAAGCTACCTAGTATTAATATTAACATAATTATTACTGCAAATACATATTTAACCATAGAAAGTGTAACAATTAATAACTTTTTATTTCTTAATACCATATAAGCGATGGCTACAATAAGAATTATAAAACTTATATTTCTGATATATGTACCTATTACAAATAATTTCTTCACATCTACCATATGGCTTTTTTCACGTTCTCCAAATACTTCTTGTTCTTTACCATCTATAACAGCTTTCATATCTAAAGTATCTCTAGAACCTTTTAAATACTCTATCATATTTTTAGTAACTCGAGTGAGTTCTTCTAAGTCCATTTCGGTTTCTCGTGTTATCTCATGTTTTTCGAACTGCCATTTATAATGATTAATATTATAAGCTATCATTTCTGTTGATGTAAATAATAATACAAAAAACAATAAAATTCCAACAATAATACTAACGCCAACATTTAAACTCTTCATTCGTATCACCACTTTTAGTTTATTATCACATAATTGATTACTAGCTTGTCTTAAAATAAGATTCAATATCTACATTTGAACACTTAGTATATACATCATCATAAATATCTCTTACCAATTCAAAGGCGTTATCCCTTCCATGTGCAATACCAACTATCAATATATTGTTTCCTTTATCCATTAACCTATATAATTCTGTTGATAATAATATTTCCATAGGGTTTCTTGATTCTTCTATGCATGTCAAGAAATATACATCTCGTATATGTTTTTTCCTTTTAAGTTTTTTTATTATTTTATTAGCTTTCTTATTGCTAATTTCTTCACCTATATATATATTGTTTGCAAATTCCATATAAACACCCTTTTAATATTATCTATATAACTATAAATATATAGTTAATATATTTGTAATAACCTTTATATTAATAGTATAGCAAAAAAAAATTATAATACAATATTTTTTTGGCATTAATAGGTAGTATGACCAATTAATGTTCCCATTAATTAAAAGGGATTGCTTAATAAAAAATAGTGTATAATCTATCTTTTACTTGCAATCCGTACCTATACTTTCTATGTCTTCATAAATTTCAATTGATAGATATAGTTAATATCTTAACAAAAATGTAATATTCTAACTAAGTGCTCTCTCAAGCTTAGGTATCTTATTAACAGGAAAATTTCTCAGAAGCTGCATGTATTGACTTTCTGACAGCCCCTGTGTAGAACAATATAGTTCAATTTTTCTATCTACATCAGCATGTTTATAGTTTTCAAAAAACTTATTAAATTGTTTTTGCTCCATTGTCTTCTACCTTTCTTGTTTATTCTGTTGTTGATATTAATATTATACCCATAATGAAATAATATATTTGTATCATATCAATTTTTATTTATATCATGTGTTATTCATGTAGTTTATTAAAATTCATCCATTTCACCACGTAATATTTCTTTGGCAGCATTTTTTTCATTTAAATCAGAACATTGTTGTAAAGAATTCAAAATGTAACTATGGATATCTTGAGGTTTTTTAAATGCTACAGGCAGATAGTAAAATAATCTTGCCATAATCGCTCTTCTATATTGTCTATCCTTATCCTTAAGATAATCGTCCATAAATGATATAAACTCTTTTTTAGTCTTAGCTAAAGTAAATTCATCTACTCTGCTTTCATCTTTTTTATCATCCATGGATTCGGGATTAGCGAAATAACTGCTGGTAGATAACATATAATCGATTTTTTCTATATTCCTGAATGTAGTAGAATATCCATATTCATCGATTTCATCCCTATACTTGTCTTTAGCTAGCTGAAACACTCCAGAATATTTGTTGATCTCTTCGAAATTATTTTCAATGACACCTTCTATTCGTTCTAATGATTTATGTATTTCATCACTATCAATAGAATTATTATTCTTAATTTTTACTAGATTAAATATCTCATCTACAATCACTAGATCATTATCATCAATATATGAATCATATTTATCACAATAAGATATTTCTATCAGATTATTTATGATATTAGTAGCCAAGGTATACACGGAATGGATATCATCTATTTTTTCAGCTACTGAGCTTTTTAGATTATCAATCTTATTAAATCCCTCTGTATCCAAATGCTTATAATCAGTTTTTCTTAGAATATCTATACCGGTATTAATATTTTGTAATCTTATATTATCATCTTTAAAAACAGCTACATCTTTTAATAGTTCAATATAACTATTGAAATCAGTTATATAAGAACCTTTATATTTTTCAAAAGAATCTTCAATATAATCATAGAATTTATTTTTAGTAATCCTAATCGGTAACTGACTTAAGGATAATTTAATTTTTTCATTAATCACGACATTATCTTCTGTGTCAAAAATATTTTGTATCAGATAACCTGCAAAACTTTCATCATCTTCTAATTCATAATAATTATTAGTGAATCTTCCTTCTATCCTATTTATAATATACTCATAAATCTCTACTTCATCTATATAATGTGATAGTACTTCCATATCCCCTTGAATCTTATTTATAATATCTGTGAGTTGTTTCCTATCTTTATTAAAAGTAATTAATCCATTATAATCGATAATTACCTTCTTAATGTATTTTATTGTTTCATGTACATCAATACATTCAGCTATATGACCAGAAATTTCTTCTTCCTCTATAATCTCAAGAAATGTTATATAGTTGAATAGTAAATTATATATTGCAGCTTTATATTGCTTATACTGCATATTAGTACCTAAGTGTTCTAATGTAACCTCTATATCTTTGTTACTTCTGATATTATTTCTTATCTCAGCTAAATTCATTATAATACTATATCTCCTTTTTCCTGTATTTATTTATGATATAAGTTACTGATATCATAATTACTGTGTATAACAGCATAATAAAAATATATTCAAATAACTGTTTTGATCTAAAACCTATAGTAATTATATCTAATATATAATTCAATGTCCAATAGTTAGGAATAATATAACTAATATATCTTGCATTAGAAGAAAGTAAATCTATACTAAAAAAACTACCACTCACAATTCCCATTATTAATATGAAAATGGTAAATACCATAGTATGTGTAGCAACAGTGTCTACAAAACTTGTAAATAGCATGATTAATGCTGCTACACTGATTACATACATTACAAGGGCAATGAAAGTACTAATAAATATAGTTGAATTATCTTTATTGGCATATATACCATTGATTATTGAAAAAATCAGGCTTATCACAACTCCCGAAACAACGAGACTTAGATAATTGCCTACAATCAAAGTTGCATTATTAGTACTAGTTACTTGAATTTTATATAGCATACCAGTTTCTTTATCTTTAACAATGCTTATTGATGCGAATAATAAGAAAAAAGCTGTAAAAGAAATGATAATCCCTATTATCATTTTCTTATATATTATACTATTGTCAATACCACTAACCTTAATATTGTTTTTTTCATTATCCACATAACTGACTTTAATATAATATTGTCTGTTAGTATCATATTGTTGCATAGATACACCATAATTATATGCATCTGCAAGTATATCATCTTTCGAATCATAATTATTGCTATCTAATGCTCTATTAAGCATATTAATGCTTTTAGTCAAACATAAGTCCCTGAGAACTTTCTCAGCGAATATATCTCCAATAAATCTAGCGATAGTACTACCTTTTAGATAATAGACATCTATAATTTCATGATACTCTTCCTTAATTATATTATCTTCTAATCCTCTTTTCAGAATATACACGACTTCTAATTTTCCATCTTTCAAATCAGCTAACGCATCTTCTTTAGTATATTCTATAACTTTTAATGTTTTATCATCTTTTAGATTATCAACTATATTTCGTGACATATCAGTTACATCATCATCAACTAATGCAACTGGTATTTTACTACTAGTATCTGCTTCTCTATATAATGTACCAACAAGCATACTAAATAAGCCTATCATAATTACTAATAGTATAATTATGATTTTACTGCTTATTAATAATTTCAATCTGCTTTCTACTATATTTAATAATCTGTTCATATTATCACCAATCTATCATCGAAACTATATGTTTCTAACTAACTAAGCACTTTTCTTATATCTATAATAAGCTAGAAATGTTAACATGATACTTATTACAATGAATACGCCCATTATAATGACACCATTATTATAATTGTAATTACTGTCTAAATGAAGCATTCCTTTTATCATCCAATAATTGGGTGTGATGATAGCTATTTTACTTAGAACATCAGGCATGTAATGTAGAGGGATAATACTACCTCCAATTATGGCATTGATAAAAATGAAAATGTTACTGACTAATATAACACTTTCATCCCTTTTCAACAAACTCGAAATAAACATAGCGAAACTAACCGCTAGCAATATACAGCTTATTATATATATAATTATATAGAATATATTATTATGAATTTCTAGATTAGTAGCAACAGATATCACTATAAACCATATGGAAACTATGATAAATATATATGTTGTTGAACTAAGCAATTTACTTATAAGATATTTAAAAATGGAAACCCTAGTTATTCTTAATCTCTTAAAACACATATGTTCTTTTTCTCTTAATAAATCAATTGCAGTAAAAACAGATATATACATTAGGAACATCATTATTATTGCTATAAAAAAATAATTAACTGATGTTGTAGACGGTATATTTACTATCTCATTATAATTAAAAAAATCATTTCTTCCTACTGAAGCCATAACAAGTTCATAAGAGATTTCACTATTATATAATGAAATCTCTTTACCAGTCATAGATAATTCTTCCATCTTATCATATAGAACTTCAACTGCTACTTGTACTGATGTAATGTAATTTTCGTAGCTTTCCATTACATTTTTAAACAAAACCGCTTTTAAAGGGTCGGTATACGCAATTTTAACTTGTACTGGATCTTCTTCAAAATGCATAAGTTTATTAGCAAAATCTTTTGGAACTTCTATTAATGCATCATATTCTCCATGTATAAATTCTTGTTTCAGTTCATTATCACCTACATTAATATTAATAAAATCCGTGAAGGACTCATTGCCTTTATAGGCTTCAATAAGTGCAGAACTGTAAAAACTTTTGTCATTATCTATTACTCCTATATTAATAGGCTTTATAAATGTTTTCTCAACTTGACTATTAGTAAAAAACAAAAATACAAACACAAACATTGATAAGGGTAAAGCAAATAATAATATCGTCCTTTTCTTTTCTCTTATTAACTCTTTAAAATTTTTTTGAAATAATCCCCAAAATGTCTTTATCATTTATAATTTTGGTCCTCCAGTATTTTTATTGAAATTATTCAATAAAAGGAAATTTACTTTGAACGCTATTCTCTATATCCATAATTAATTGTTGAATATCTTGTTCATTAAGATTACTAAGATTAACTGAATTTGATTCATCAATACCAGAAAACTCAAGCTTTCTATTCATAGAGTTAATAATAGCCTCAAGTCGAAGACTCATTTTCATGTTTTCTACTTCACCAATGATATCTTGGGTTAAATCAATCTTCCTTATAGTATTATTTTTTCCTATATATAGATTAATGTTAAATTCCATAATTTCTGCATCGATTTGTGTTTCTGCAAACTCTTTTATTCGGCTATCAAGTTCATCTGAAACTTTTTCGTAATTGTTTTTTAATTCATCAATTTTACTTTTAAATTCTTCTTCACTCATATCAAAATATGTATAATCCTCGTTTTCAATTATTTTTTCAGCGATTTTGTCAACTAATTCATATACACTTTTTCTATTATTTTCATCTTTAAATACTTTATTAATAAATTTTTGTGCGAAATCCATTAATTCAATATAACTGAATTCTAATTGGTATCTATCGCAATTAATCTTCTGATCTCCTATTTTAATAGATTCCTTTTTTACATTTTTAATAGTACCTTTTAGAAAATCCTTATATATATCTTTATATTTACTATTATCTATTTCTAATAAGTATCCATTTATTTCTTCAAATAGTTCTATATAATCTTTGTAATTGATTGTCTTAATATTTTCTTCTTTCAGCTTTTCAAAAACACCCTCCCAAGGGACATAAAACATCTTATCATACAAAAAGGGTACCTTTAATCCAATGGCTTCTTCATTAACATATAAGTCTCCAGAAACTAAAGTATTGTTACGCATATTAACATTTAATACACCTTCTAGAATTTTATCGTCTTTATCGATTTTAGTATCAATATCTATACTCAAATCTTTTAACATATTTGCTACTAAAGCCAATTGTCCATTGAAAGCATCATTATTACCTAACTGTAATTCATTGAATGAAAATGTGAATTTCGCATCCATTGTATTAGCGCTAATCAATTTTTCATATGCTTCTATTATTTTGTCTTCAGAATTTTTTTTACCAAAAATATTATTACCGAATATCAGTACTCCGGATAATATCAGAACAGCTACAATAAGTACAATAGCTAATCTAAAAAATTTCTTATTTTTCTTCTCTTGTTTATTGTTATTGTTACTATCTTGTATAACATTTATCTCATTAGTACCTTCTTCAATAATTTCATAAACTTCTTCATCTATTACAAGATCGTCATCTGAAGTATTATTTGTGATATTATCATCAGTACTATTCAATCCTTTTTCATCTTTTTCCATTATATTCTCCTCATTAACTATTCCTTGCACTGAATCAGTAAATTCATAACCACATATTCCACAAAATTCAGCTTCATCTAAACATTTACCATGACATTTGGGACATTCTTTCATAATTCCCTCCTTATGTTATATTTATTTTAATAATAATATATAATAAATATATTATTGAATTAGTTTTAAATGCAAGTAAAAATTAATATCAAACTAACACTATCGTTAAATAATTATGACACAAAACAAGAATATTTTCAATACATTTTTATATTCATTCATACAATAGCCAAGAATGAAGGAGGCAGGCTGCTATTTTCCTATAAGGCAAAAAAAGAGTATTCATAGTAATGAAATCTCACTATTGAATACTCTTTAATGGTTTATGAAATTTACTTAGAAGAAATTACTCTTTAAAATTATCCATTATACCTTTGAAAACATCTTTTAAGCTAGTAGATATATCTGAGTCATCGTTAAATTTTTTGAATTCTTCTTTATTTACTTCATCTTTAGCTTCTTTTATACTTAACTTTATTTTCTTACCTTTTTCATCGATACCTAATAGTTTCACTGAAACTTTATCACCGATTTCAAGAACATCTTCTGGTTTCTCTATTCTTTTATCAGCAATCTCTGATATGTGAACTAGACCTTCTATTCCACCTTCTAGCATTACAAAAGCTCCAAAACTTATTAATCTGACAACAGTACCTTGGTATATATTTCCTTCTGTGTATTTTTGTTTAACATTAAGCCATGGGTCATCATTGATATTTTTTAAACCTAATGAAATTCTTTCTTTTTCTTTATTAACATCTAGTACATAAACTTCAACGTTATCGCCTACGCTAACTACTTCTGATGGATGCTTAACTCTTTTCCATGACAAATCGTTAATATGTACTAATCCATCTATTCCACCTATATCAACAAATGCTCCAAAGTTAGTTATTCTTTTAACTACACCTGAAAGTCTATCATTCTTGTTAATATTTTCAAGAAGCTCATGTCTCTTCTTATCTAGTTCAACTTTTTCTATTTCTTTTCTTGACACAACTACATTCTTACTTTCAGCATCAAAATCAATAACTTTTACCTTTAATTCCTGTCCTACATATTCTTTCAAGTCTTCTACGTAATTAACTGATATCCTTGAACCTGGCATAAATGCTCTTATACCTTTTATAGTACATCTTAATCCGCCTTTAACTGCTTCTTTAACAGTTACAGTAATTGTAGAATTATTTTTGAAAGCATCTGCTAATTCATCCCATATGATAATTTGTTCAGCTTTCTTTATAGATAATAATACATTACCTTCACCATCGTGAAGATTAATGACTTGTGCTTTTATGATATCGTTTTCATTATATATTTCTTTTAAACTAGCATCTTGTTCATGTACAATCTCTTCAGATGTTACTATTCCATCAGAAATATAACCTATGTTAACAAGTAATTCTGTATCAGTAACAGATAATACTTTGCCTTCTACAATATCTCCTTCAGTAATCTTAACAAAAGTATTGTCAATCTCTTTTTCATAATCTTCCATTGAAGGTGTATTTTCTACAACTTCTGTTTCTTTAACTTCTTCTTTAACTTCTTCATTAGTTTCTACTTTTTCCACAGCATCAGTAATTTCTGCTGGTGTTTGCTTAGTAGCATTTTCGTCCATTTTATTACTTCTCCTTTCTAATAACTTAACTTTCGTAGTAACTAAAACATTAATTAAACTACGAAAGTTATTTATAAATATACCTTATTATATAATACCTTAAATTTATAATCTTGAAAAGACTTTTTTAATCATCAAACTTTTTAATCAATGATATTTTTTGCTTTTTTATTTCCTGTTTTAGCTTTCCCCTGTATTTCAGGAACAATTCTTATATCGTTTTTGGGATCTCTGTGTTTCCTGTTGCTTTCTGTTCCATGTGGTTCTTCTACATCAGGTCTTCTCATACCAGCTTTTGCCATGTTTTTTGCCTCCTATAATTTTATGTCATATCTATATGATATGTAAAGTTAAATATTTTATTTGGAATAGTATTATTATGAATATTTTACTAAATTCCTTATAATAACAAATACGCATAAAATTTTTTCACAAAACAACGTTCAACATTATAAAAGGCAATTAATTATTCATATAAATCTATGTAATCATATAAAGGCTAACTTTTTGAATAATGAGTTAACCTTTATGACCTTTATGAATTAAAATTTCAATTTCGATAATGAATTAGCAAAAGCATTGTTAATTGGCTTATCAGCTTCCTTTTTCATATTATTCATATATTTGTTAACTTGCTTTTTATTCATCTTACTTTGATTAGCTTCTTTTCTTTTGTTCCAAGAAGCCAGCTTTTCTTTAAAGCCACAATTATTACATATAAACATCTTCTTGTCACCTTCACCAACCATAATCATTTTCTTATGGCATTCTGGACACCTTGCATTGGTGATTCTGTTTATCATTTTCTTATAACCACATTCTCTATCCGCGCAAACAAGCATTTCACCGTTTTTATTATTTACCTTAAGTAGATTTTTCCCACAATCAGGACATTTTTCACCGGTTACATTATCATGTTTAAAAATAGAATTGTCTTTTTTGACTTTATCAACAATTTCTCTTGTATAACTTTTTATATTATTGATAAATACAGGTTCTTTCACCTTTCCTTTACTTATATTGGTCAATTCCATTTCCCATTTAGCAGTAAGCATAGGCGATTTTATGTCTTCTGGGACTAATTCTACTACTTGGTTACCCTTAGATGTTGGATGTATCTTACCATTTTTATCTTCCACATAGAATGTATTGTATAATTTCTCAATGATATCTGCCCTTGTTGCAACTGTACCGATTCCACCTACATTAGTTAATGTTTCCTTCATCTTACTTTCTTTTACGAACTTCTTAGGATTTTCCATATCAGCCAAAAGTGTAGCTTCTGTATATCTTGATGGTGGTTTAGTAGTTCCTTCTGTGTAGAAGATTTTATCTATTTTTACTTTATCACCTTTTTTGAATTTAATGATTTTTTCATTTGTATCTTCATTGTTAGCACCAATTGCTTTAAATCCTTTGTTGATGATATTTTTATAAGTAACACCAAACAATTCATTTTTTACAGCGATTTTGACTTTTATTTCCTTATATTCACATGGTTGTGAAAGTACTTCCAAAAATCTTTTGACTACAAGATCATATATTTTTCTTTCATCTGATGATAAATCATTTAAAAAAGCAACTTGCTCAGTAGGTATGATAGCATGATGGTCAGTGACTTTTTTATCATCAACGAATCTATTGGATATATTTAGTTTTGATCTAATTAACGATCTTGCGAAACTTTTATACGTACTGGAAGTTATACTTTCCAATCTCTCTTTTAATGTAGGCACAATATCCTTGGATATATATTTTGAATCAGTACGTGGATACGTTACTACTTTATGTCTTTCATATAATTGCTGCATCATTTGTAATGTTTTCTTCGCAGAAAAACCATACTTGTTGTTTGCATCAATCTGCAATGTTGTCAAATCATATGCATAAGGGGTAGGTAGTTTCTTTAATTTTTCATCAACACTTCTGACTTCACCTTGGCTATTTTTTATATGACTCAGTATTGCATCTCTTTTATCATTATCATATAACCTAGTATTGCCTTCATGTCCAGCCCAATTAAATTCTACATTATTAGCTGAACATTTTAATTCCCAGAATTTCACTGGTTTGAATTTTTTGATTTCGTTTTCTCTATGGACAATCATATTTAGAGTTGGTGTTTGGACTCTTCCTGCTGATAATTGTACATTATGCTTACAGGTAAGTGCTCTAGTTAGGTTAAGTCCAACATACCAGTCAGCTTTTGATCTTGCTACTGCGGATTGATATAGATTCCAATATGCTTTCCCGTCTTTTAGATTTCTGAATCCATCTTTTATTGCCTTATCTGTTTGAGATGAAATCCATAACCTTTTTATAGGTTTCTTAACTCTTACTTTTTCGATAATCCATCTAGCAACAAGTTCTCCTTCTCTTCCTGCATCTGTAGCTATAACAATTTCACTTATATCTTTACTGTTCATTAAATTCTTGACTACGTTAAATTGTTTTGATGTTTGTTTGATAACTACCAACTTCATCTTTTCTGGAAGCATTGGCAAGTCATTCATATTCCAGGTCTTATACCTTTCATGATAACTTTCTGGATTGGCTAACGTAACTAGATGTCCAAGTGCCCAAGTAACTACATATTTATCTCCAATCAATGCTCCGTTTGTTTTTCTTTTACATGAAAGTACTCTTCCGATTTCTCTTCCAACAGAAGGTTTTTCAGCTAATACTAATGTTTTACCCATTTTTTATCCATCCTTTACATCTCGTCTATCTGCCAGTCTATTTCTTCTGTATCTATACTTCTTAAATACTTATTTGCTTTTGAAAAAGGTTTACTACCAAAGAATCCCCTGCTTGCTGATAATGGACTTGGGTGAACTGATTTAATGATATAATGTCTATCATTGGTAATAATCTTTTCTTTTGATATTGCATAATTTCCCCACAGTATGAAAACAACAGGTTCTATTCTATCATTTAACAGGGAAATGATCCTATCAGTAAATATCTGCCATCCTATTTTGCTATGTGAAGCTGGTTTGGAAGCCCTTACAGTTAATGAAGCATTCAGTAATAATACTCCTTGCTTAGCCCATTTTGTTAAGTTTCCATGATTAGGTATACTACATCCTAAGTCACTATTAAGCTCTTTATATATATTAACAAGAGAAGGAGGTACTTTAACTCCTTTCTGAACTGAAAAGCTAAGTCCATGTGCCTGCTTAGGTCCATGATAAGGGTCCTGACCTAGTATAACTACTTTAACATCTTTATATGCTGTATAATGAAGCGAGTTAAATATATCATACATATCAGGATATATAGTAAAATTATCATACTCATTTTTAAGGAAACATCTTAATTTTTTATAATAATCTTTATCAAATTCATCTTCTAATAATTCTTGCCAATCGTTATTGAATATTTTTTTCAATTATTAATCCCCCTATTTCATTTGTCATTTGCTATCTGCTGAAAATCATAATTTGATGGGCTCTGATATATTTCCAAATCAAAATAATTGACTATAGCGAATATATGGTCGAATATATCTGCCATAATTCCTTCATAATCAGCCCAGGCTGTATTATTAGTAAAACAATATATTTCTATTGGCAGTCCTTTATATGTAGGAGCTAATTGCCTAACAAGCAAAGTGAAATCATTATGTATATTAGGATTTCTTTTTAGATATTCTAAAATGTATGCTCTAAAAGTACCAACATTAGTCAGCCTTCTTCCATTCATTTCATTTCTCATATTACATTTCTTGTTATATGTAACTATATCCTTCTGTTTATCAACTAAATAATCTCTTAGCATATCGATTTCCAATAATTCATTATATAATTTATCATCTAGGAATTTGATACTGTCAATATTAATATTAACAGCTCTTTTTATTCTTCTTCCACCTGCATCTATCATTCCTTGCCAGTTCTTAAATGATTCGTCAATGAATTTATATGCTGGAATATTAACTAAAGTTTTATCCCAATTTTCAACAGTTATATTAGTAAGTGATATATCTATGACTTCTCCATCAGCACCGAACTGATTCATTTCTATCCAATCACCTATTTTCAATAAATTATTGGTTGATAATTGAATACCAGCTACAAGTCCTAATATGGAATCTCTGAAAATCAAAATAATAATTGCAGACATTCCACCCACTCCACTTAACATTGCCCAAGCAACTGAACTATCCGTAAATATAGCAATCAAAAACATTACTGAAAATATGATTATGAAAATTTTTATAACCTGCATTATTCCTTTTATAGGACGACTTTTAGCAAATTCTCTAGTCCTGTATATCTGCTGTATCGCATCTAATATCCTAAAAAAGGTTAATGTAAGAATTAATAAAATATATGCATATACGAATTCCTGTATTAATTCACTATATTTGAATGAATTGGAAAAGATATAAATGACCAAAGCCGGTCCGATATGGGATATATTATGAAACACTTTATTTTCATATAGTATCTCATCAAAGACATTATCAGTTTTGTAAACTATTTTCTGGATTATATTGAGAATAACATATTTAGTTATTTTTTGGATAACAAAACAAATCAGAACAATTATTAATATAGCAATAACTATACTTAACCATGTATTATTTATATCAAATTTACTTAACCATTTTTCTATACCAGTTACCATTTTGCTATCCTCTCACAACAAACTATATTTATTTTAAAATTATAGCATATAAATTAAAATTTTTCTATTTTATTTTTCACACTTTAGTACACCTAGACATACTATATACTAGGACAAGACAATAAAAGGAGGTTAGAATAAATGGCTGACGGTTATGGTTTTCATCATGATCTTGGTAGACTAATAGGTCAAACAGTTACTATTTTTACAACAAGTGGTGGCGCATCAGGATGTGGTTTTACTGGTATAGTACTCGCTTGTACAGAATGTTTCATCAAGTTATTAACTTGCCCAGGTGGAGCTCCAACTTATCCAATTCAAGGCCCATGTGCAGCTTGCTGTGGTCAAGGATGTAACACTTGTAGAACTAATTTAAGTGGCTGCGGTGGCGGTTGCGGCGGTGGTTCTTGCGGTGGCGGCTCTTGCGGTGGCGGTGGCTCTTGCTACGGTTTCTGTAGTGGCGGTTACGGTGGTGGTTGCGGTTATGGTAATTGCAATTATTTAGGATCTGTTACTTTAATACCTTGTGACAAGATTGCATCTTTCGTACAAAACGCTGTTCAATAGTACTAATAAAGCAGGGATATCCCTGCTTTTTTCATATAACAATATTTCATATATTTAATAAATATATGTTAATTTCTATCAGTAATATTTATACCAATAATCTAATATAATTAATCACAAAGGTTTTATTCTCTATATATTAATATTATATAGAGTAATATAATGGTGATTAATATGGTTGGCAATATATTCTCGGATAACTTGAAAAAGTTCCTTTATAAGACAGTTACGATTCATACTGTAGGGTGTAATGATAACAGCGTTGATTTCACTGGTACCCTTGCGGCAATTCATGAAGATTACGTTACATTGATTCTAACACTTGGAGTAGTAAGAAAACATGATGAATCACCAAAAAATATGATTAATTTTAATAGGACATATAATAATTCTCCCCCTTGCTTGTATAAACCAGGTTCTATAGCCGATATACCGATTTCCAAAATAGCAGCAATTGTACATTACCCAGTATAATCAACGTTTCACTACACCTTAAATGTTTATATTTTTTTTATTTGTTCTTTCTCATCTTTCTTTAGCTTATTGTAGACAAGCTCATAGGATTTATCAATCAAGTCTTTCACCATACCATCTGGTAATCTATTATCTACTATAACTGTATTCCAATGTCTTTTATGCATATGATAACCAGGAATTATAGCATCAAAATTGTCTCTTAGATAAATAGCATCATCAGGATCACTCTTCAAATTTATCCTTAGTTCCTTTTTATCCTTATTTATAAGTGAGAACATACGACTTCCCACCTTGAATACTGGTGTATCATCTCCAAAAGGGAAATCTTCATATGCACCTGGCTTATTTAAGATATATTTTTTTACTTCATCACGAGTTAGCATCTTAATCTCCTTTCTATCTACTCAATTTCTCTGACCATATCTTTTACATACTTTCTGCTCATAGTTTTCTTCTTCTTTCTATTTTCTTTCGTTTCGAAAAGTATATCCATATCATAATCTTCTGGATATAAGTCTTTACTATCTAGGAAAGGTGATAATCTTTTTATATTAACTAACATCTTTTTATTTCTTATCATAACTCCGACTTCACCTTTTTTATTAACTTCTGCATATACTACACCTTTTTGTTTGATAGTATGAACAAACACTACATCTCCTATTTTATAATCAACTGTTTTTTGGTCATCCTGTTCATGTTTTTGTCTATCCAATGATTTTGGTCTTTTAGCTTTTTCATAATAATTAGTTTCAATTCGTTTAGAGTCTTTATCCTCATTAGTTAATAAACTCTTATAATCTTTACTTTCATTATAAGTTATTTTATGAGCTCTTTCAATAACATCTATTTGCATTCCTAATCTAAGAGCTATGATAAATGCATTACTTTCTCCAGCTTCACCTATTACCAACTTATACATGGGTTTTAACGTAGCCAAATCGAATGTCATTCTACCATTATTGAAACCTTTATGTTCCGTAGCAAATGTCTTTACTTTACTATAATGTGATGTAGCGATTATAGTTGATCCTTTATGATATAGTTTTTCCAATACCGATACAGCCAGACCTTCACCTTCAGCAGGATCTGTTCCTGCTCCTAACTCGTCAAGAATAATTAACGTATATTTATTAGCAGCCTTCATAATCTCTATAATATTTTTTACATGTGCAGAAAAAGTACTAAGTGATTGTTCTATACTCTGTCCATCACCTATATCAACTAGTATATCATTGTATATAGCGAATTCGCTTCCTTCCTCAACTGGAACATGTAATCCTGACTGTACCATTGCGGTAAATAGACCAATGGTTTTTAACGCAACGGTTTTACCTCCAGTATTAGGTCCTGTTATTACTAGGGAACTGTATTCTTTTCCTACTTCAAAATCAAGAGGAACAACATCGCAACCAATCATCGGGTGTTTTCCTCCTCTGATTTTGATGTAACCGTCAAAATTAACTTTTGCACTTCTGCCATTTATGGTTTTACTATATTTCCCTTTAGCAAATATATAATCATAATAAGCCATAGTTTCTATATTTATATTTAACTCTCTACTATATGATTCTACCATATAGGTTAGATATAAAAGTATTTGATATTCTTCTTTATCCTCATCTATTTTAAGTAGTTCAAGTTCACTTTGCGCTTTTCTTACTGCCTCTGGTTCTATAAATAATGTAGAACCTGTAGAAGATTTATCTATTACACTACCAGCTATGTTATTTCTATATTCACTTTTTACTGCAATGACATGTCTTGTATTCTTAATACTTATTATATTATCTTGGAGATATTTTTTGTAAGCTGGAGATTTTATAATATTTTCAAGTTTCAATTTTACTCTATTTTCTGCAATATAGATTTTCTTCCTTATTTTTTCAAGCTGTGTACTTGCTTTATCAACGACCCTATTGTTTTGGATACATCGATCAATTTCTTCTATGACATCATTTAATTCATACATGGAGAAAGCATAGTTACTAATTGTTGGAGCCATATATTTTCTCTCTTCCATATATCTGATTAATTTTTTAGTACTCCTAAGTAGACCTAATATATTTTGTAGATCTTCTGGATTAAGAGCTGTTGCTTTTCCTAACTTTTCAATAACATTTTCTATACCCACTAGATTCTGAATAGGAACAGCTGAACTTTTATCCATGATTATTCTAGCTTCTGTAGTTTCAGTTAGTTGGGTTCTTATTCTATCTATATCATCACTAGGTCCAAGATCATCAACTAATTTTTTGCCTAATTCAGATATTGCTAATTCTCTCAAATTACTTTTGATTTTATTATATTCCAATAGCTCTAATGCTTTTATATTCAATGGTATTACCTCCGTTTATTTATATCAATGAAAAACGACTATTTCGTTTTATTATTATTCTGTACAGAAAGGCTACGCCTTAGAAATTAAATTTAAAAAAAGCTGAAAATGAATACATTCATTTTCAGCCATAATTATACAAATTTAATAATACATTTAAAATGATAATTATAGTATATAAATGTTCTTTCAATAAATCTAATGATAAGTACACTAATTAAACCTATTCTATAGGTATTAAGAGTACTTATTCTAGGTACATCAAGCATAGCTACCATCTCCCCCTAATAGGAATTGTAGCACAAAATTATATAATTATACCCTCTTAGTTATAGTATAACTATATGTTATCTTAATGTTACCTATATTAAATTAGATTAGTTAAAGAACACTTTCGCCATAAATTTACCTCTTACATTCATATACTTAATTATCTTATTTAATACTACTAGATAATCATTCTATTGTCAACATTTAAAATATTTTTAGGACAAGGTGTAACCATATACTTAGTACAAGCATATAGTATAGTAGAACAAGCTCTAAAGGAGGTTTAAAATGAAACGTTATAATAAATATGATTGTGATTGTGACTATGATTATGATTATGATTGTGATTGGGATTACGATTGTAAAGATGATTATGATTATGATTGGGGTAAAGATTGTTGCCATTGTAGACCTAAATATGAAGAATACGTATGCAAATGTTACTGTATCTGCAAAAAACGTAGACGTAGAAAAAAACACTACTGCTAATAATTGTATGTAATCATCCTGTAAAAAAATAGTTCTTTTAATAAGAACTATTTTTTATGATAAGAATTTAGCTGAAGACTTCAAACTCTTTAATGCTAGCCCAGCAATCATCTTCCAAATCAGCAATGGTTATACGTACATACCTAGCATTTGCTGTAAAATCATCATATTGAACTTGACTACTTGATTCATTATCAGTTTTATCGACAACATTAATCCATTCATCATCATCTATAGATACATCTATTTTATAATCATAGATTTTACCATCATATTCCCATACTACCCTAGTTCCATTAACATCATAATTACTACCCAAATCAACTTTCCACCAATGATTGTTATCATCATTATTAGCACACCATCTAGTTGACATGCTACCATCATTAGCTTTACAAGGATAATTCTTATGGAAAACATTCTGTTCACTACTTGCACTACAATGTTTGTTTAATGCTATATTATTCTTGCTGGATTCGGTAGTACTAAAATCATCACTTGCTTCTATCCTATAAGTATCATCATAAGCCAAGATGAATTTATAATCATTGCCAGCCTTGTATCTATCTTGATTATCTACGGGAATATCCCTAGGGTCAAAAGTAATTGTTCCTTCTCCATCAGTTATTCCTAGGTCAGGCAATGTAGCCCACCATATTGAACAAGGGTCTCCATCTGGAGATTCATCTATTTCATAGAGACCAATCCAATCTTCTGCATGAGTAGGATTATTACTATTGGATATGGTTATGTCTATAGTTTCATCTAAAGCGAAAGAGTCTCCCGATATAATTAATTCTGCAGGACTTACTTCAAAACTGCTGGTGGCTTGTATATCAAAGGTATCATCGTATGCAAAGATAAATTTATACTTGCCCCCACCATGATAACGATGTTTTTTCTCGGATGAAATATTCTCAGGGTCAAAAATAAATGTTCCTTGCTCAGCTGTTATACCTAATTGTGGTAATGTTCTCCACCATATAGCATATGGATCGCCATCAGGAGTTTCATTTTCTTCATAGATACCTATCCAATCTTCGTTGCCCGGTTCTTTACGACCATTGTTGAGAGTCACTTCTATGGTACCGTTAATGTTCACAACATTTTCTGATAAAGTCAATGTTGGTTTATTCACACTTCCCTTTAATGGCTCTATACTTTCTTTACCGAAAGAGTCTATTGCTATAACTATGAATTCATAATCAACATTACTTGATAATCCAGTAATTTCTAAAATCAGCTTCTCAGGCATAGGATATTTGTAAAACTCTGAGAATGCCAAAAACTCTTTATCCACATTATTATTCTCTTTGTTTACTGCTTGAATCTTATACGAATGAACCATATCTTCGTCTTTAGCTTGGTCAAAAGTCATCTTGACACTATCTGAGTTAAGATGCTCCACTTCTAATTCAGCAGTTTCATCAAAATATGGATTTTCACTATCTTCTATTCTTGCATCTGTATACCTATATTTTGTCTTGTCAGATGGATCCTCTATAACCCAATCATCTTTGATAAATCTATCATTATAGAAGTCCATTCGCTTTACTGTAACTGTATTGCTGTCTTTATTTACATTGAGTATAAGCCCTTCGCTGACTTCATGTCCACCAGGTGGGACACTACCTTGTATTTTACCGTTTTCCAACTCCATATATTTTAATGATGCAGTTCCCATGGAAGTAAAATCTCTTTGATGTATAGACCTTTCGTCATCTATAGCATAATGGGAATGTCCACTGAAAGTTATTACTTGTGGATAATCATCCAGTACATCATATAATGCATCATTTCCCCAATCATCACTTCCGTATACAGTATCCTTGATATGCTGATGTACTGTTACGAAAATCGGTTTTTCCGGGTCATCATTAGAAGCTGCTTCTAATTGTTCTCCCAACCACTCTTTTAGAGAACTACCAAACACTCCATGAGTAGCAACTCCTTCTGTACTGACTTGAATGAAATGATAACCTTCGAGTACCTTATGAGAATGTATTTTTTCTCCGGTTTTACTTTCAAATCTATCTTGTGCATGAACTGGTAATAAGCCATTATAATAATCATGATTACCCATTACCCATAATTTCAACGCATCTTGTGGAGCATACTGATTATATACTTCCATAAAATTATCATACTGATTACCATAACCTGTATCAGTTAAATCTCCAGCTACAATTATCCCATCCATATTTTCTACTAATTCATCACTTCTAGTTAATGCTCTCTGGAATTTTTCCTGTGCAACTGAATCTCCAATATGTACATCGCTAACAACTAGAAATTCCAAATCACCTCCACCATCTCTAATTTCATCAACTAGATGGAAGTTACTACTTGCATCGATAGGATAAGAACCTAGATCATCACTAAATAGTACTAATTTGTACCCATTAGATGGTTGAAATCTATCATTATCAATACTAGATAAATCCAATGTGAAATTTCCGTTTCCATTGTCAATACCTACCTCTGACAGAAACCTCCACCATATTGAAGCTGGATTACCATCAGGTGTTTCATTTTTCTCATATAAACCTACCCAAGCATCATCTCTAAGACTTGCATTACTTATTGTAACTTCTAGTGTACTATCAAGGGTAACAATAGTATCTGATAATGTAATCGATGGAATATCCTGTGCTTGAACTTTCATAGGGTCAATTCCAAAACATAATGCCAGTAAAAAAAATGTTGCAAATACATAAATCACTTTCTTCCTCATTTTCTTAAACATAATAATTCCTCCTTTTATTTATAAAAAATTGTACAACCCCTCATTAATACATATGTTGTAATAAGCATTTTATTACATTCAAATAAATTATAGTTTTTTTGCAAATACATAAAGCAGATAAAACTTAACATCACAATGATTACTAATTTAGATAGAAATAACTTCCCGATTGGAATAAAAAAAGAATAAACCACCTTTTTTAAAAATAATTTATTCTCTATAACTGTCTTTATAATATTAATTTAATATAATTATTTATCTTCTTTTATATGTTCATGATCATATAGATGATCCATACAATATTCATGATAGCCGTCACATTTTGAACAATATCTGAATTCTAAATCTTTATCATCTAATTCGGTTCTTCCACAAACAGTACATTTGTGTACATATGCTTTTTTAGCACTATTCATTTTAGCAGTATACTGTTTTTTTCTGTAGAAACTCTTGGTAGTACTTTTTGTTCCTGTTATAATATCTTTTCCAAAGAAAATAAAGAAATTGATTAATGCCATTACAGCCGCTAACCTTATAGAATTAGTACCCATAATTATCTGATATCCAAAAAATGCCCAGTTGAACCATGCTAACCATTTCATTTTTACTGGTATAATGAAAAACAATAATACCTGAAAATCAGGAAATAATCTAGCGAAAGCAAAAAACAATGATAAGTTGATGTAGAACGAACTAACTACTGGAATATCTGTAATGAATGAACCTGCTATAGTTCCTATCACACCTAGGAGATAGTAAATATTGAATCTGAAACTCCCCCATTCATGTTCTAGTGTACTTCCTATCATATAATAAAAATATAATACGAATACTATAAAAATCAAATTAGCATTTGGTGGATAGAATACGAAAGTTATTAATCTCCATACTTCACCTTGTTTTATTAATTCTGGAACTAGTGCTAAATTGATTGTAGTTCGTAATGGAGACATTCTCATAAAAAAATAAACTACCGCATTAGCAACAACAATATATAACATTAGATTTCTAATAGCAAATCTACCTAATTTTCTTTCTAACCTATCAAGCAACTTCATTGAATCACTCCTAACCTAATTATATTTTAGTCAATATCAGTGTAATTTATTTACGCATTTGTAATAGATATAAATAATTATACAATTATAACAATTTTACTCCTATACCAATGCTAAGTCAAGAGCAAAGAGGATAAGCCTAATAAAAGATTTCAGAGAAATGGAAAGTAAAACTTTCCTATTTTTATTAAAAAACAAAATAGCTGTCTATTAATATATCCATAAAAGCTATAAAGCTCCTACGATATTAATGACAGCTTATTATATAATAAATGTTTTATTTAGATTTGGCTTAACTTGTTAAAAGCACCTTTTAATGTACCATATAATTCATGATATATCTTATAGACTTTATTATACTTGTCAACATTTTGGGCTATTGGTTCAACAGTATTAGTAACCTTTATCAGTTTACCACAGACCTGTTCTACAGACTTACTCTCATCTGCGGCTACACAACCAAGAATAGCTCCTCCCAAAGCGGGACCTTGATTAGTATTGATGGTATTCATATTACAATCAAAGATATCTGCTAATATCTGACGCCATAATTGACTTTTAGCTCCTCCACCATATACTCTAACTTCTTTGATAGGAACTTTCAACTCTCTCAAGATTTCTAGGGAATCCCTAAGTCCAAATGATACTCCTTCAAGGATAGCTCTAGTCATATGAGCTCTTGTATGAGTAATTGTCAATCCAATAAAACATCCTCTTGCATTAGGATCAGGATATGGTGTTCTCTCTCCTACTAGATATGGTAAGAAAACAAGTCCATTACTTCCAGGTTCCACTTTAGTAGCTTCTTCTAGTAATTCATCGAATGATGCGTTTTTATTAACTTCTTCAACCCACCATTTCAGACATGAAGCAGCCGACAACATAACTCCCATACTATGATATTTGTTATTGGCATGACAGAAAGAATGCACTCTGGCATCTTCATCAACAGCAAACTTATCATGAGCTGCAAAAACAACTCCTGAAGTTCCTAAAGCAACAGATAACATTCCGCTTTCAACCACTCCGATTCCAACTGCGCCTGCTGCTTGGTCTCCTGCTCCTGCTGCAACTATTATATCATTTTCAATGTCCAATTCGTCTTTTAGTTCTTTTTTTACAGTACCTACACTTTGAGATGATTCATATAGTTTTGGTAACATATCTTCATTGATACTTAAGAATTCAAGAACTTCATTTGACCATTTTCTATTTTTCACATCAACTAATAACATACCAGATGCATCTGAAACATCTGTTGAGAAATTACCTGTTAACTTATAATTAATATAGTCTTTTGGTAACATTATCTTACTGATTTTATTAAAAATCTCTGGCTCATTATTCTTTACCCACAAGATTTTAGGGGCTGTAAATCCCGTTAAAGCTTTATTAGCTGTTAAATCCCTTAATTTATCTTTTCCGAAATGATCTGTTATCTCATCACATTCTTTTTGTGTTCTCTGATCACACCATAATAATGCTGGTCTTAGGACATTATCGTCTTCATCCAAAATAACTAGCCCATGCATCTGTCCACTAAGACCAATAGACTCTATTTTATCACAACTTGTATCTAATTTTCCCACAAGTTCTTTCATTGCCTCTTTGGTTGCAGACCACCAATCCTCCGGATTCTGCTCTGCATAATTTAACTTAGGATAATATATAGGATAATCCCTAACGCTTTCTCCTAATATATCGCCATTCTCATTAACAGCAATAAGTTTAACTGAAGATGTTCCAAGGTCTACACCTAAAAACATACCTGATCACTCCTCTTATATTATAGAAACCTCATAATTATAATGTTGCAGCCCCAGTCCTGATTAACTGATTTATGGGCAGCAGACCAGCCCCTATAATAGATGCTCGTCCTTTCAATGATGAATATCCGATAATGGATTCGTCAATAGGATATAACACACTTTCACTATTGATATATTCCACCAATGTTTTTTCGTACAGTTCATGATATTTACTGATCTTACCTCCAATAATTATTTTCTCTGGAGATATGGTAAGTATCACATTTTCTATACCTACAGCTAAATATCTAATATATTGATTGAATACTTCACATGCTAGAGAATCTTCATTCTCGACTTTCCCTATGAACTGACTTACGGTTTTGACTTTACTTGATGATTTGTCATTGTAGTTTTTCAATAATGCTGTCTCGGAAGCATATAACTCCCAACAACCTGTACGACCACAATTACATTTTATTGCATCATCAGTTATTCTCATATGGCCGAATTCTCCAGCTCTTTTACTGGTACTCTTATATAAATGATTTTGAATAATGATTCCAGTTCCGATACCTTCTGTTATTGATATGAATACTAGATTATTATAATGAGAAGATATTCCAAGTTCTGCTTCACCTATTGCTGCATCATTAGCTTCATTTTCAATATATACTGGAAAGCCGAAAAATTTCTCATATGGCTTGAAATCAAAGTTCTTTACATTTATGTTAGGTGCTATTTCCAGAACTAAATTCTCTTCATCGACTATACCTGGCAAAGAAAAACCTATTCCTAGTATTTTATCTCTCTTGATATTATTTTTTTTGATTATAGATTCTATAATCTCTCTTGTAATACATAATATTCCTTCAAAAGATTTATTCGTTTCATATTCTGACGATTTTTCTTCTAAGATAGTTGCATTAAGGTCCATAAGGGCTATGCTAATCTTATTGGGTGATATATCAACTCCAAAGCTTAATCTAGCTTCAGGTATCATTCTTATTATAACTGGCTTTCTGCCACCTGAAGACTCTGCAACTCCGCCTTCTTCCACTATTCCTATATTAATCAATTCATTTACATTAGATATGACTGTAGGTATACTTGTTCCTAGTATTTTTGCTATATCTTTAATTGTAATCTCTTTTTTTGCTCTAATCAATTTCAGTATTCTTGCTCTATTAGTTTCTTTTATAATCTGTTGATTTACTGTATTAAGTAATAACATCTAACCACCATCTTTTTTTCTTTTTCTCTTTGTCTTATATAAGAATTATATCATAATTACTAAATTATAAGATAGCAATTATTTATTACTTATTCAACTTTCCCACTTCAATATTCTATGCAGTTAAGCTCATTAAAAGGCTTTTCAGAATAAAAATATAGGTATTTCTTCTATCTTTTTATTTTGCAAACCAAACCTATAACCCTTTATTTATCTGTATTAAATTAAAAGTGGGAAAGCCTAGTTACTTATTCTATAGGAAGGCATATCATCTTATGAATTATAGATATAATCGTTAAGTATTGTTTCTAACAATTCTTGATGACCTGATTCATTAACGATCTGATCATGACCTAATGCATATTCAGATAATTCTGCAAAACCTACTTTACCATCAACAATATCTTTACCTATACCTTCTGAATAACTTCTATAACGTTTTTCAACATATTCATCTAAAGCTTTGTCTTCTACTAATTTAGCTGCTGCTCTTAGACCTTTTGCAAAGTTATCCATACCAGCTATATAACCATATAATAAATCATCTAATTCAAATGATCCTCTTCTTAACTTAGAATCAAAGTTAAGTCCTCCTGGTGCTATACCACCGTTTTTAAGAACTTCATACATTGCTAGAGTACTATCATATACATTAGTTGGGAATTGGTCAGTATCCCATCCAAGTAACATATCACCTTGATTAGCATCAATACTTCCAAGAGCATCGTTAATTCTACAAGTGTTAAGCTCATGATGGAAAGTATGTCCTGCCAGCGTTGCATGATTTGCTTCTATATTCATCTTAAAATATTTGTCTAAATCATATTTTCTCAAGAATGCAAGTACTGTTGCTGCATCAAAATCATATTGATGTTTTGTTGGCTCTTTTGGTTTTGGTTCTATTAGGAATTGACCAGTAAAACCTATTTCTTTTGCATAGTCAACAGCCATTTTGAAGAATCTTGCTAAGTTATCAAGTTCTAATCCCATATCAGTATTAAGTAATGTTTCATAACCTTCACGTCCACCCCAGAAAACATAATTCTCTGCTCCAAGACGTTTTGCCACTTCTAACATTTTCTTGACTTTTGCAGCACAGTAAGCGAATACATCAGCATTACATGAAGTAGCTGCTCCATGAACAAATCTAGGATGACTGAACATGTTAGATGTAGCCCATAATAATTTTATACCAGTTTCTTTTTGTAGTTTTTCTAGACAATCAACCATTTCGTCAAGATTATCAAAAGTATCTTGTAGAGTTTCACCTTCTGGTGCTACATCTATATCATGGAAACAATAATAATCCATTCCTAGAACTTGCATCAATTCAAAACCAGCTTTTGCTCTTTCTTTAGCAAGTTCCATTCCTTCTAGTCCATCCCAAGGTCTTACATATGTGCCAACTCCAAATGGGTCTGAACCGTTAGCTGTTAGAGTATGCCAATAACTCATCGCAAAACGAAGATGATCTTTCATTTTTTTGCCTGCAATAACTTCTTCCTTATTGTAATGTTTGAATGCCAAGGGATTCTTGGATTGTGGTCCTTCAAATTTTATACTATCTACTTTAAAATAACTCATAATTATTTCTCCTTTTCATTATAAAATGGGTTTAAAAAGTCTTTAATCAATATTTTTGGTTCTTTCTTTTTATTGACTAGATTATAACATGACACCAAAACTTTTTCAAGTCATTTAAAAAAGTTTTTTTATTCTTCTCTTTTGTTATTATAAATATCAAAAAGAACCTATAAAACAAACACAGCTTCATCATCTATTTTATAAGTTCTTTCATAAATAGGAACAACCTTTTTACATTATTTATTCAACTTTTTCAAAACTCCTAAGATCGTTAATTTTACATTTATAGCCATAGTCATAATATGAGAAATAGATATACTCACCATCAATTTTCATGATATCATCTACTTCAAGATGTAATTGTTGTGATTTCTGTGTCTTTATATTGTATAATATATTTTTATTATCACTAACATTTCTATAAGCAAGAAATTCTCCATCTGAAATGAATATACTTGCATATTCACTATCCATTTCATGTTTTTTAACTAAAGTTTTTGTATCTTGTTTTTCAACCATTAATTTGCTGGTATCATAATCATTATTATATCTGGTACTGATGAAATATAAATCATCATTGAATGTCAGTGATTTATCAATGTACATAGCATCTTCAATTTTTAATATTTTCTTATTTGTTTTATCATAGTAACCGATAACATTATCACAATAATAATCATTTAGATGATCATTATATTCTTCAACATTTACTGTTCCAAAATATTTTCTAAATATGCAAATATCATTATTCTCAAACAATATCTTATCAAATTTTTGTTTTACATCAGTTTTTATTATATCAAAAGAAGTATTAAACATATATGCAATTTCATCATTGCTGAAGGGAAAAATCCTATCTATATCTTTATTATCAAGTATACCCATGAATATTCCCTTATCTTGGTCAACTCTATATAGTATAGAATATTTATTATAATCTATATAATAGACTTTATTGTCCACTACTAATAAATTATTGGCATAGTCTGATATTTTAGTTGATTTTTCATTTGCTTTATCAATATCACTAACGTATAAGGAACGGTCGAAATAGTTATTTATATAATACAATCTATCATCATTAACTATATATTTATAGATACAGCCCTTCACTATCTGTTTTGTTGCTCCAGTCAAGATATCATATTGTGAAATACCTGTTCCAAGGCCATTAAAATATACGTAATGATCTTGTAGTTGAACTTCCCCTATATCTCCTTCAAAAACCGATATTACATTCATAGTATTACGATTAATCACCTTTAACTTATTATCGTTACTAACATAAGCAATATAATCATCATTCTCATAATAATCCTTAAAAGTTTCTTTGATAATTAAAGCTATCTCGTTATAATGTTTTTTTGTCTCGAATCTATTTTGTTTATCTAAATATAGAGTATCTTCACCAATTTCAATATTGTCATTATATGAGTTAACTGTAACTTCTCCATCTATAATTTGTATTTCATCATAGTAATCATATCCTTCTTCATCAATTATAATCTTATCATCTATAGAATATACATGTACACGTGATGGCTGTGTTTCTTCATAATCAACAATAGTAAGATTATCTACTGCAATATATTTATCAGGATCAACTTTAAATAAGGTTTTATTTCTCCAGTCGATTGCATATAGAAATTTTTCACCATAATACCAACTCAGTACATTATTATCTTCTAACTTATTGAAATTTTGTATTGTTCTTAGTCCGTCATCACTGTATCCAATAACTATACAAGAATTTTCTATGTATACCTTATCATTACATGATATTAATGTACTAAATGTATCCAATGGAACATCCGAATCTATTATTTTTTTAGTTGAACAATCCATTTTTTTATTATTAAAGTATAAGTAACCATTTATTAACCCATGGCAATTGATAATATCTGTGCTTCTATATAATTCTTCTACTTTTTCTGTGTTTTCATGATATACCATCAACATATTCTCTTCATCAATACTAATATTCATATATACATCATTTTTCCATCTGTAAACATCATTAATATAGTCAAAACCAAATAATATTTTATTGGTCTCCATAGTTTTATAATCATATAAGTAGATGCTATTATGACATCCAAAAACAAGTCCATCATCAATTGGGAATAACTCGAATATATGAGCCTTCACTATGTTGTAATTTTCTTTCCCATCATATTTAGTAAGATAGATACCGTCATAATCCCATGTATAGTTCCATTCTTTCAAAGGTGATGATTGAAGATCTGTTACTTGGTGAAGAGAAATAGTATTTTTTTCTCCTGTATCCAGATTCAATGCAACTGTACAACCCAAACAGTATGCAATAATCCATTGTCCATTATCCATTATTGTTTTATTGTCATTCATATAGAGATTTTCTTCAAGTTTCTTCACGTCTTCTACATCACTATTTATTTTAAATTCCTCACTATTGATATTGATTATACGAAGTTCCTGATATTCACCATTATCATATAGAACTGCTACTTCATCAACTTGAGATACCCACCTTATCAAACTGGGATTTCTTTCTTCTTTCATTATATATTGATTTTTTCCATCAAATATACCAATTGCATCACAGCCATCGCTATCATCAGATATTCTCATTTTATATGCCAATAGATCTTCATTACCAGAGTATATAACTTCACATGAAAGGTCTTCAAAATAAAAAATATGGAATCCTACATATTGTTTTTCAAAAGGATGTGTTGCATATATATTTCTATTTTCAAGATCAATCTTAGTACCACCTGCATTGGCTCCTATTATTATGGATTTATCGTCTTTTGACCATTTAACATAACGAGCAGCCCTTGGAAGGCTTTCTTGCAGATTTCCATTTATATCTATCACTTCAACTTCATAATCATTGAAATATGCTATTTTTTTATCATCATGAGAAAAACATGGTTGGACAGTATCTTCTGTATCACCAACATCTTCTTTAAGTAATTTCTCATTAGAAAAATCCGTATCAGCTAAATATAGATTACGGTTCTTGTAATAGCAAAGCCTATTACCTGAATAATTGATATCTCCATACAATTTATCTTCTGGAAATACTATCTCTTCTTTTACAACATTCTTATCCGTATCAATAACAATAATTGTATCTACTAAGTTAATGATTAGATAAGAATCTTGTCTTTTCTTAAGAAAATGGCTATAAACATTAGTAAAGATATCCTTTTCACTCATGTATAGAACCGTTGTTTCTTGAGTATCCATGTCATACTTCAAACATTCTATATGACCACTTCCTGATGTATCATTCACCATAAGATAAGCATAATTATCTTCTATTATATAATCCATAAGTTTCACATCTTTGATTATAATACTTTTATCACCATCAACATTTATTTTATTAGAAAATCTTTCATCTTTGGTAGTGTTTTTTGTGAATCCAGTCAGAATCAAAAAAACAGCGATAATGGGAACTAATGCAAAAAATCTTTTTTTCATTCGTTAACTCTCCTCTTTCTTTTTTTATTACATTATATCACTTTTATAGTATATTTGAATTAAAATAGTTCTTTTTGTTCATACAATAAAAATAATACTATTACTTAAGTCTCTAATTCTCATTAAAATACAAAAGACTGTTGACAAACAATTGTATTTGTCAACAGTCTGAAAATGATCTCTGATTAAAACCCTAACTCTTTATCAATTATGAGTACTCTCAATCTATCTTTATCATGCTGTCCTTGAATAACTGTAAGGTAATTACAGATTCTTTCACTCGAAGTACAGTCCACACATTTATTCAAATAAACACATGGTGGTTTGTAACCTGCTCTTTTAGCATTTTTTACAGCAGCAATATTTTTGGCTCTATCAATTGCTTTATCTAAATTATCAGCAATCTTATTTACTCCAACAACTATAATCACTTTATCAGGTCCATACATTAAAGAAGCTACTCTATTACCACTATGGTCTATATTTACTATTTGTCCATCCATGGATACAGCATTACTGGATGATATGTACCAATCAGCAGTTAGTGCTTTCTTTTTCAATACCTTCATCTGCTCATGATTTGTGGCTGAAGATTTATCTATCATTATGTTTCCTCTATCACTTAACTTTTTCATTATCTCCATTTGTTCTAAAGTAGTTGAATGTCCTACTCCGATGGAGCAATCTTGTGGGATCAATTCAAGTATCCTATTGTTAACATCTTCTACGTTATTATAAAATTCTGCGCTTATATTTCTTTGTCTAAAATTAGCAATGATTACTTCTTTTGTTACATTGTCCATTTTACCTTCCCCCAAGCATAATTTTATAAAATCATATTAGTTCCTTTGCTCTTATATCATCAACAATTACTTCTAGTGATTCATTTATAAATGTATCCATCTCCTCTTTTTTCAAATAAGGATATTCTCTATCGAGATTATCACTAGATTGAAGATAAAAATCAGTTATGTATTTGATTCTTTTGGGAATATTATCTTTGGTATAATACTCAAGATAGTTAGGAAAATCTTTTATATTCTTGAATAAATTATTGAAGATGTTATCAGGATTATCTCGAAAATATAGATGATCCAGATCATACCAATCTTCTTTTATAGTCCATATGAATTTTTTATCATTTTCTAGTTTCATATAATTCTCATCATATGACTTTTTCTTATCTACCATCTTACCCCATTCAATATCAGTCAATAAGTGGACATAATATCCTATATAGAATGATTTTTGCTTTTTGTCATCTATTTCTTTGTTTAAATATGTATCATAGAAATCTTCAGCTACAATATTTTTATCATCATCCATCCAATGACTTATTTTCTTAGGTGGCGTAAAAGCAGTATAATCTTCATTAGGTTCACAACAATCCGGACCGATATTACCAACCAAAAAGCTTATTTCATCTAAATTGTGACTTTTTTTCAATATTTCTTCAGCTAATCTCATATGTGCACCCCATGTTGCCATAAATCTACCTCCAATCTTTATTCTTCTTTCCAGTTATCATTGTATAAGTAGCAGAACATAATATCTTTCCATACTCCATTAATTCTAATATACTTTTTTATTAAGTTGCTGCCAACAAATCCTACTTTTCTCATTACATTACCACTTTTTCCATTATCAGGGTCATAGCCACCTTCTATCCTCATGATATTGAATTCTTTTAAAATATAATCAGAACTTAATTTTAGAGCTTCTGTCATATATCCTTTACCTTGTTCGTGTTCATCTATACTGTATCCAACACAACATGAATATTCAGGTTCCCCACTAATGTATTCAAAATTAACTGTGCCTACAACTCTTTTATTATCATCTTTCTTGAAGATGAAAAATCTCTCAGCCTTACCTTCTTCTGCATGTTTTATACTTATATCATTTACTTTCTTCCATCTTTCTTTCTTAAAATACTTCTCATCGTGTTTTGGTTCAAAAGATGCTAGATATTCTTTGTTCCTTAAATGATAATCTACTACTTCCACAAGATCATCTTTTTCTGCTAGTCTTATTATTAATCTATCACTTTCTATATATGGTTTTTTATGCATGACAGCAACCTCCTTATCTACTTAATTATAACATATTATTGCTAAAATATGACATAAAAACATTCATTAATGAATTATTCCTATTATTACATTATAGATAAGTTTGAAATCGTATATTTCAACAATATAGAAACATATAATATCACTTATATAAAAACTAGCAGCTATTTTAAGGCTGCTAGTCATTATATGAATTTATTATTTTAATAAAGTTTCTGGATCGTTATACTCAACATTCAAAGCTGTTGCTACATTACTATAAGTTACTTTTCCATCATAAGTGTTAAGTCCTAACATTAATCTCTTATCTTCTAGTAAAGCTTTTTTAACACCTTTGTTAGCCAATTTTACAAGATAAGGTAATGTTACTCCAGTAAGAGCATATGTAGAAGTTCTTGGAACTGCTCCTGGCATGTTGGCTACACTATAATGCATAACTCCATATCTTTCATAGCAAGGATTGTCATGAGTTGTAATATGATCGATTGTTTCAATTGAACCACCCTGATCGATAGCAACGTCAACTATAACAGAACCTTTTTTCATTGTTTTGACCATTTCTTCTTTTACTATCTTAGGTGCTTTCGCTCCCTTAACCAATACTGCGCCAATCAATAAATCAGCTTTTTTGACCATTTCGCTTACATTGAAATCATTACAGATCAAAGTTGAAATTCTTCCGCCAAAAATATCATCCAATTGTGCTAGACGATGTGCATTAATATCAAGCACTGTAACTCTAGCTCCAAGA
Source organism: Vallitalea longa (assembly GCF_027923465.1). NCBI lineage: Bacteria > Bacillati > Bacillota > Clostridia > Lachnospirales > Vallitaleaceae > Vallitalea > Vallitalea longa. The sequence continues at coordinate 165,458 of NZ_BRLB01000004.1, read as the reverse complement.
CCTAGTGCCATCTTAGCTGCATTAGTACCTACAATTCCTCCACCAACTATAACAACTTCTGCTGGTAGAACTCCTGGTACACCACCAAGTAGAATACCTTTACCGCCATTGTATTTTTGAAGTAGATGAGCACCAACTTGAGTTGACATTCTTCCTGCAACTTCACTCATAGGAACTAATAATGGAAGAGAACCATCTGCTTCTTCAACTGTTTCATAAGCTATACCAGTAACTTTTTTTCTAAGTAATGCTTTAGTCAATGGCTCATTAGGAGCAAGATGAAGATAAGTATAAAGTGTCTGACCTTCTCTGAATAAATCATATTCACACTCAAGAGGTTCTTTTACCTTAACGATAATATCTGCTTCTTCAAATATATCAGTATTTTTTTCCTTTATAACCCCACCTGCTTCAACATACTCTTCGTCATTAATTCCACTGCCTATACCTGCTTTTGTTTCAACATATACAGTATGACCGTTCTTAACTAATGCACTAACACCTGCAGGAGTTAACCCTACTCTGTTTTCATTGTTTTTGATTTCCTTTAATACACCTATAATCATAAATTTCTCCTCCTTATAAAATAAAAATTTATATTATACAGTAAAAAGTCATAATCGGCATTTAACTTTTTACCATATTGACAATAAGATACTTAAGCTGAACTATCAAATTGCTGTCTCCATAGATGGTATTATTGAATGTGTATTTTTAACTGTTGACAGAACTACATTTGTTTTGGTTTTTTTAATACCGTCGATAGCTTTTATTTTGTTAAGCAATTGCTCTAATGTATATGTGTCTTTAGTAATAATCTTAAGAGAATAATCATATTCACCTGCTATATATAAACAATCTAATATCTCGTCAGTATTTTTAATAAAAGAAATGAAATCATCTGTATATTTTGGTCTATCAATAGCTATAAACATAATCGCTGTTAATGTCTTATTCAGATATTCCGAATTGATTATTGTCGTATATTGGTCGATTATGCCTCCTGATTCAAGTTTTTTTAATCTATCGCTAACAGCTGATATAGACAGATTAATTTTGGCACTTATATCAGATACAGTGGATCTTGCATTTTGTTGCAATAGTCTTAAAATACTAATATCAATAGAATCCATATTATCCTCTTTTCAAATAATAATGTTGGCAGTAATACTTATTACAATTTTTATAATACTATAATATATTCAGGTTTTTGAAACTCTATTAGTAATATTTAAGTTCAATTGGTATTTAAGGTAAAACTATTATTGAATATGTGTATTTCCACCTGAATTTTTGTTATTGAAATCCTCTATAATGCAAGTATATACTATGCTAAGCCGTTTTTAAATATTTTTAATTAATTTCAATAATATTTTTTGTAATTTAAATAGTAATCTTTATATTTTTATACCATTATTTTGATTAACTTATTTATATTTATATTGATAAAAAAATAACTAAGTAACATACTATTAATATGTAAACTTATTATAATACAAGTTAAAAAATACATCCGTTTATTATTATAAATTAACGGATGTATTTTGATTTATATACTAATGCGTTTTTTAATTATCACTTTATATTACGTTTTGGCATTATATGTATTCCTCTAGCATCTACATCTAGTGCGGCTTCATGAACTGCCTCTGATAAAGTAGGATGTGCATGAATTGTTTTTATAATATCTTTTACATGAAGTCTGTTTTGTATTGCTAATGTACCTTCATGTATCAAATCAGAAGCATGAGGACCGAGTATATGAACTCCTATGATTTCATCTGTATCTTTATCTGCAACTATTTTTACGAATCCTTCTTCTTCTCCAAGAGCCATAGCTTTACCATTAGCAGAAAACATGAATTTACCTGTTTCTATATTAATATTTTCTTCTTTAGCTTGCTGTTCTGTCATTCCCACACATGCTATCTCTGGAAAAACAAATATACAACTTGGTACGACTAAAGAATCAATATCATCATTAACCTGCATTATGTTTTCTACGACTTTAATTCCTTGATGTGAAGCTTCATGTGCAAGCATCAACTTACCATTTACATCACCTATAGCATATATTCCTTCTACATTAGTTTCATAATTATCATCTACGATAATGCCTTTCTTATCATAATTGATTGAAACATTCTCTAGACCTATATTATCTAAATTAGGCTTTCTACCGACTGCCACCAACACCTTGTCTGATTCAATTGATTTTTGTTTATTCTTGCTTTCATATGTTACTTGTAATCTGCTGTTACATTTTTTTATTCCAGTAACTTTTGCATTTGTCATTATATCTATATTTTTTCGTTTAGCCATAGATTTGAATCTTTTAGAGATGGCAGAATCTACACCGTTCAAAATATTAGGGAGAAATTCTATAACTGAAACCTTACATCCAAACGCATTGAAGATACTGGCAAATTCCATACCTACGACTCCGCCGCCTATAATAACTAAATCATTGGGTCTATCAGCACATTCTAAGATTTCTCTAGTTGTCAGTACTCCATCCTCATCCATTCCATCAATGGGAAGTTTTGCTGGAATAGAACCGGTTGCTATGATTATATTTTTTCCTTCGACAACTTGTTTACTGTCATCATCTAGAGTTACTTCTACTTTATTTGTATCTTTTATAATAGCTGTTCCCTTAATAATTTCTACGTCATTATCTTGTAGGAGCTTCTCAACACCATTAACCAATTTGCCAACGACTTCATCTTTTCTTTTTAATATATTGCTATAATTGATATTATAACCTTCTATATCTATACCAAATTCTTGTCCTCTTCCTAACAAATTTATTATCTCAGCACTTCTATATAAAGTTTTAGTAGGTATACAGCCCCTATTAAGGCAAGTTCCTCCGAAACTGTCTTTTTCAATAAGTGTGACATAAGCACCCAACTGAGCTGCTCTTATTGCTGCAACATAACCTCCAGGTCCTCCCCCTATTATAATAATGTCTTTCATTCATGCGCCTCCTCTATAGCTATTTTTTGTAACATAATACTGGTTTTCTAGCTGCTGTTACTTCATCAAGCCTTCTAACTGGAGTACTAAGAGGTGCTTCTTTCATATCTTCTCCAATAGTAATAGATTCATCTTTAATTTTTTTGAGAGCTTCTATAAAACCATCAATAGTTTCTTTACTTTCTGTTTCAGTTGGTTCTATCATTAGAGCATTTTCAATTATTAATGGAAAGTATATTGTAGGTGGATGATATCCATAATCCATAAGTCTCTTGGCAACATCTAATGTTGTAACATGTGCATCATTATCAGGAAGTCCTCCTAATACAAATTCATGTTTACAAATTTCATCCACAGGAAGTATATAATCTTCTTTCAAACATTCTTTCATATAATTAGCATTAAGTACTGCTAATTGACTAGCTTTTCTCAAACCTTCAGCACCCATGGTCAATATATAACTATATGCCTTAACTAGAACACCAAAATTACCATAGAAATTCTTAACCGATCCTAATGAAGTCTTAGAATCACGAATAAGTGTATACTTATCATCTATTCTATCAACTATTGGTAAAGGTAAAAATGGAACTAGATTATCAACAACACCAACTGGTCCACTTCCTGGACCTCCACCACCATGAGGTGCTGAAAATGTTTTATGTAAATTAAGGTGAACAATATCAAACCCCATATCTCCAGGCCTTGTTATTCCCATATTTGCATTCATATTAGCACCGTCATAATATAACAATCCACCTACTTCATGAACTAGTTTCGCAATAGTTACGATATCTTTTTCAAATAATCCCAATGTGTTAGGATTAGTAAGCATAAGTCCTGCTACATCTTCATCAAGAACTTCTTTTAGAGCCTCTACATCCACTATTCCCTTTTCTGTGGACTTGATTTCTATTGGAGTGAAACCAGCCATATTACTACTCGCTGGGTTAGTTCCATGAGCGGAATCAGGTATTATAATTTTATTTTTATTATAGTTACCATTATGTTGATGGTATGCTTTAACTATCATAAGTCCTGTCAATTCTCCCTGTGCACCAGCAGCAGGTTGTAATGATACTTTTGCCATACCAGTAATTTCTTGAAGACTTTCTTGCAAGTTATACATTAACTCTAATGCTCCTTGAACAGTACATTCAGGTTGCAAAGGGTGAACAGACGTAAAACCATCAAGTGATGCCATATCTTCATTGATCTTGGGATTATACTTCATAGTACACGAACCAAGAGGATAGAATCCAGTATCAACTCCAAAATTTTTTTTGGATAATAATGTAAAATGACGTACAACATCTACTTCACTTACTTCTGGCAAATCAGCATCTTCTGCTCTTAGACAATCTATATCTAGAATTTCATCTATAGGTTTCATTGGAACATCACATTCTGGAAGGCTGTAACTTCTTCTACCAACTTTTGATACTTCAAATATTAATTTATCATACTCATTCATTCTATCCCCTCCATTATGCTTACTAGATTATCGATTTCCCCTTTTGTTCTTTTTTCTGTTACACAGACTAATATATCATCTTTGTATTTATCATAATCCTTACCGATTTCATATCCACCTAAAATATTTTTATGTAAAAGTTCTTCATTAACCTTTTCTGGCTCTATACTGCTTTTCACTACAAATTCCATGAAAAATGGTTTATTGAATCTAAGTTCATATTTATTGGTTTTACATAATGAATCAGCTGCATAATGAGCTTTTTGAAGGCATTGATTAGCTACTTCTTTCAATCCTTCTTTTCCTAGTGCACTAAGATAAATTGCTGCTGTTAGTGCATTCAAACCTTGATTCGATGTAATATTGGAAGTTGCTTTGTCACGTCTAATATGCTGTTCTCTAGCTTGAAGGGTTAATACGAATCCTCTTTTTCCATCTACATCTTCAGTTTCTCCTACTATTCTTCCAGGAAGTTTTCTCATTAATTTCTTAGTACACGAAATAAATCCTAGATAAGGTCCTCCAAAGTTCAATGGATTTCCTAGGCTCTGACCTTCACCCACTACTATATCAGCACCATATTCACCTGGACTTTTTAGAACAGCTAGTGATATGGGTTCAGCATTTACCATTAATAATCCTTTCGATTCATGTGTAATCTTTTCTACTTTACTTACATCTTCTATTATTCCAAAAAAGTTGGGATTTTGAATAATTACACATGCCACTTCTTTGTTCATTTTTTCCCTTAAATCATCTACATCTGTAACCCCATCTTTTTCTTCAATTTCAATAAGTTCTATTCCTTTGTATTTTGTATAAGTCTCAAGTACTTTTCTTGTTCCTGGACTTACAGTTCTAGATACAGCTACTTTATTTCGCCTAGTGCTTGCACAAGCCATAAATGCTCCTTCTGCTGTAGCGGTAGAACCATCGTATAACGAAGCATTAGAAACATCCATACCTGTCAATTCACATATCATACTTTGATATTCGAATATAGCTTGTAATGTACCTTGACTAATTTCAGCCTGATATGGTGTATAAGATGTATAGAATTCAGAACGAGATGTTATATGCTTGATAATTGATGGAATATAATGATCGTATGCACCCGCTCCAAGGAAACAAACTAATTCATCAGTACTTTTATTTTTCTTAGCGATATTATTCATATACTTACTTACTTCTAATTCACTCATTGGATTATTGATCTTGAGTAATTCTTTTAATCTAATGTCTTCTGGAATGTCACTAAACAGATCATCTATACTACGAAGCCCTATAACATCTAACATATTGTTAATATCTTCATCTGTGTGTGGTAAATATGGAAACATTCGGTGTACCCCCTTAATTGATTACTTATCGCAAAAGCTACTGTATTCTTTTGAATTCATAAGATTATTTATCTCTGTTTTATCACTTAATTTAATTTTACAAATATAATTAGTATATGGATCTTCATTTATCAATTCTGGTTCGTCTTCTAGATCTTCATTCACCTCAAGCACACTTCCACTTGCAGGCATATAGATATCCGAAGCTGCTTTTACAGATTCAACTACACTAAATGCATCTTCTTGGTTGAATTCATCATCAACTTCTGGTAGTTCAACATAAACTATCTGACCCATAGCATGTTGAGCATAATCAGTTACACCTATTAGAGCTGTATCATCTTCAACCTTAACCCATTCATGATTTTTTGTGTAAAAGTATTCCTCCATTATTTTCATTGTAATTCCTCCTATAATTTATTATTTTCAAATAATATGATAATTTTTCAACCTGTGTTTAAAGGCATATTTATTAGTAATAAACCAAGTTATTTAACCTTATTTTGAATAATTCTTTTTATAGAATTTCTTGCTCACTACTTTTGCTGAAACTTGTTTTTTTCTGATCTGTACTTTAATTTCTGTTCCCATTTTAGTGTAATCAATATCAACTATGCCAAGAGCTACAGATTTGCCAACTGATGGTGATTGATATCCTGTTGTAATAAATCCTATCTTTTCACCTTCGTTAGATAATATATCGTAACCATGTCTTGCGATACCTTTTCCAATCAACTCGATACCAATCAGTTTTCTTGATAGACCTTGTTCTTTTTGTCTAGCCAAAACTTCTTTTCCAACAAAATCAGTATCAAGCTTAACAAAATAGCCTAGAGAAGCTTCAAGAGGCGTGATATCCTTATCAATTTCATTACCATATAGTGGTAGAGCTACTTCGAATCTAAGAGTATCTCTTGATCCCAGACCAGCAGGTTTTAATCCCTCATCCTTTCCAGTCTTCATTATTACTTCCCATATATCAGCAATATTATCGAGAGAAGTATATATTTCAAAACCATCTTCTCCTGTATAACCAGTTCTTGACACAAGACATTTTTTATTATCAACCATGACATTGTCATCGAATGTAAAAAATTTAATATTGGATAGATCAGTTTCTGTCAATTTCTGAAGTATCATTTGGGCCTTTGGTCCTTGTAATGCTACTTCTGCTACATTGTCACTTATATTATTGATATCTACATCATAATTACCTTTTTGTTCTATCATCCAATTGAAATCTTGTTCTATATTACTTGCATTAATAACAAGTAAATAATCTTTACTGTTGTATTTATACACTAACAAATCATCGACAACACCGCCATCTTCATAACACATAAGTGTATACATGACACCATACTCAGAAATTACTTCTATATTGTTGGTAACTAAATTTTGTATGTACTTTTCGGCATCTTCTCCTTTAATTGCTACTTCACCCATATGACTTACATCAAACATTCCTGCATTAGTTCTAACAGCTTTATGTTCATCTAGAATGTTCTCATAATATAATGGAAGTTCAAAACCAGCAAAATCTACCATATTGCCATTATATTTCTTATGAATATCATATAAGGCTGTTCTTTTAATTTGTTCCATGTGTAAACCTCCCTTTTTTAATCAAAGCTATATTAGTATATAGACACATAATAATAAGTCTAGGAAATCATGTCTCTAATATCCAATTTATTATTTAACACAATTCCCTAGACTGGAAGGAAAGCAAGAAACAACTTTCCTTATATAATAAAAGGATAAGAAAGCACTTTAATATTATGCCGTCTTATCCTGTATATTTACCTGAGAGATTCTATCATAATAGATATTGCTCCTTCGGTGCTATAAAAGCTTTCCAGAATTCCTATCCAATTACGATCCTTTTGCCTGAAAGATTCTATAGAAATATGGCTAATTTCTATGTTGCTTCTTCGGCGCCTCATAATGGCCTCTCTCGTAATTTTCATATAGGACCAGATATTCAATTATACTATGTTAATATATACTAATATACATAATAATGGGTTAAATTGCTACTCATTATTTTATAGTTTCATATTAATGTATTATCTAAAATATTTCAAGTGTTTTTGCTAAATATATTTAGAAATATTAATAAAAACATATTAACCATTTAATCATTAATCATAAAAGTGATTATTCCATAACTTTCATCTTTCATTCTATTAAAGCTTTCTTGAGAATTACTTGTTTCAATAAGATAAAGAGTGTAACAATATTCTGTTATCCCTGATAAGTCCATTTTAAAATTTGTCTCCCATGTATTATTCATAATCCATGAGTACACATCTCTTTTATTGTTCTCTTCCTTATTATCACAAAGAACTATTGGATGATGTTTTAATTCTCCCATATAGATAAGAGGTGTGTCTTTAGTTTGAATCAAAATAATATTATCTTCAGATTCATATATTAATCCATTATCTACAAGATAATATTCCATACATGTACCTGGTATCTGATCAATACCCGGTCTCATAATAGCATCACTCTTATCAATATACATTGTGGCATTATGATTATTTAATGTTAGTGGAAGGTAAATACTTTCAATATCAGTAGATAATGTTTTAGCTATTTTATATTTAAAGTCTAATTTAGGTAATGTATTATATAGTTTAATAACCACTGAACTAAAATAAGTACCTTCTAATTCATAAACAAGTTCAATTGTGGTGAAAACTGCACCATTATCAATAATTTTGATATCAATTAATTTTCCAATATATTTTTCAGCATTCAATCCTCTTATGTTTCTACCTAAAAGTCTTCTATCTTCATATACATCTATTTTAACTGGCGTTTTCTCATAGATAGGAGTAAAGAATGCACTGTCTCCTTCTTTTAACATTTCTATTTGCTCAATCTTGTTATAAAAAGAAGTTACTCCTTTACCTATTTCATAAGATATCTTGAAATAATCATTTTCTATCTCATTAGGTAACTTATAGCTTACTGTGTCATAATCATTAACGATATCTTTTACTCTTTCTGCTCCAACATACGCTACTCTTGTATTGACTACTTCTTTTTTCTGAAGTACTTCTTCATAGCTATAGATTTTTACTTCATTAGCTTCAAAATTATCTACAAAACTGATTAAAACACCTCTTGGATGTGAAGATATCTGAGCTTCCATTTCCTGACTGGTTGATTCACAGATAACTTTTACTCCTTCATATTTCCATACTTCTATGTAGAATTCTACAACACTTCTACATTTTCTATTGGATGGATTAATTGCTTTAACCTTACCGTTCAAATCATAATAACGAAGTTTATCACCTTTTTTATGCATAATCTGATTAAGATTTTTGGCTGAAGCTTCATGGGCTTTAGATGCATAACTTATATTTCTGATGTCTAAATTCTGAACCATAGTATCATAAGGATTAGTAATTGTAGAAGAATGTCCCCAAGTATGTTCAGCATACAGTAACATATTATCTTCTGCTTCTCTTACTAATTCTTCTTTACATAACTCACCATTTTCATCTAATCTATCGCATAAATGATACATCCTCTGAGCTTCTTTATAATGTTTTACTGCATAGGGAGTACTACCTACTCCATTTGCCCACCAATCCGTTAAATCTCCAGTATATACTGGTGCATCTTTTACTTGGTCTTTAATTTTATTATAGAATTCTTGAACAGTTACCATTTCTAATCTGATCTCATCACCGTACACTTCATTAAAAGCCTTGATTGTTCTAATGATATCCGTATTTGGTGGTGCATTATCACTAAATACCCCCGACACACATGTAGGAATGAAATCATACTCATACCCATTTCCAGAACATTGATCCAGATAATTATCTATATTCAGTTTAAGAGTATCAATATGATTTTCAAGCTGTTTATTGCCAAAATAATTTTCTGTCATGAAATTAATGTTTTTGTTATAGATTATACCTAATGCATTACCTAGGTTATAGTGCTCACCACTAAATACCAATAATCTTTTACCTTCTTTATTTTCCCAATAATACGGTTTTTGATTTTGATAAAGAGGATACATTCCATGATGTGTATGAATATTAGTAAATAAAAATTCAATATTATTATCTAGCAATACATCAAATGTTCCTAGTGAAATTCCATTCACATCTGCATTCATAGCTACTTGAACATTTATACCCTGTTCTTTAAAATTATCAACCATCTCTTTAGTTCTTTTATTAAGTACTTTCTTATCAACTAAATCATTAAAGTTAAGATACGTAGCGGATAATCCAATATTATTAGATTTTATTAAATCATAAAAATCTTTTTTTTCTTGTTCCGTAGCTTCTTCTAAAAATCTTTCTACACAATAATATGTTTCACAATTCCATTTGAAATCCTTATCAATTGTTCCGTTTTTATAGCCTTCTTTAATAGTTTTTATTGCGGTTCTAATATAATCAACATGAGTATAAATGATTCTTTCTTGCAAATCAGTATAGCCTATATCTGTGTGTGAATGATGTATAATATACACAGTCCATTTTTTGTTTTTCATGTTATAGAATCCTCCTCAAATATGTATCATATGAAGATACAATTAATTTAATATAATATTATACTAATCTTTTAATAAATTCTTGTTTATATTTGTCCATTTTTTGTTTTATTTTGTCATCATATCATTTTTATTAAAACAACATATATAATAAAAAAATGGTAATACTTATTATATAATACTAACTTTAGGAAGTGATTAAGGTGGATCTAAATAATTCTTTACGTTGTCCCATATGTAATTGTGATAAGTTCGTAGCTAAACATCAAGCCACATACACTTATTCATACAAAATAGGCAATAACATTCTTGATAATGATAATTTATCTTTTGAATTCGATGACAGAGAAAATGGAGATTCATTCCAATATATTGAATGTGAAAATTGCAAAACCAAGTTTCCATGTGACTTCAATCTTAATAAAGACCAATTCGATTTTACAATACTTCAAAAAGCAATACGTTCTGACCATACTGATAAACCAGAATTTTTAGGATAGGAGATTAATATGGAATTAGTAAAAAACCTTTCTGAAAATATAGAGGAAATCAATAGACTTCTACCTATCAAAAAAAGTTTTGATATTATTGGGAGGAACTTAACGTTTGGCAATACAGAAGGTTATCTTATTTTTATTGACGGTTTTGCAAAAGATGATATTATGCTTTGGCTTCTTGATAATCTTCAGAACCTCCCCAAAAAAGAAACTTCAATATATAACTTGAAAGAATGGATTTCCAGCCATATCGGCTACATTGAAGTAGAGACATTTACTGATTATAACGTACTGCAGAATTCAGTTTTAGCAGGAGCTGTAGGACTTATATTAGAAGGCCAATCAGAAGGTATAATAATTGATGCCAGAACCTATCCTGCTAGAGGACCTCAAGAACCAGATCTAGAAAAAGTCACTAGAGGTTCGAGGGATGGTCTCGTCGAAACAATAATATTCAATACTGCTTTAATAAGAAGAAGAGTCAGAGATGCCAGATTGATATTTGAAATGAAGACAGTTGGTAAACGGTCCAAAACAGATGTATCTGTTGGTTATATCGCTGATCTAGTTGATAAAAATCTGCTTGATGACATTAATAAAAAAATAGATAAAATTCAAGTGGAATCGCTTATTATGGCAGAAAAATCACTGGATGAACTTTTGATTAAGAAAAAATGGTATAATCCCCTTCCTCAGATCCGTTTTACAGAAAGACCTGACGTGGTTGCAGCTCATCTACTTGAAGGACATATTGCAATAATTGTTGATACATCACCCAGCGTCATTCTACTTCCAACCACATTTTTTCATTTTACACAGCATTCTGAAGATTATTATCAGAATCCTGTAGTTGGAACTTATATAAGATGGATAAGATTTTTTGCTATATTTATTGCGACAATATTATCACCACTTTGGCTTTTATTAGCACTGAATCCCTCTTATTTACCAGAAACATTAAAATTCATAGGTCCGGAAGAAGTAGGCAACATTCCAATATTCATTCAATTTGTACTATTAGAAATTGGTCTTGACATGTTACGAATTGCATCAATCCATACTCCTAATACTCTATCCACTTCACTTGGTATAATAGGTGGTTTGATACTGAGTCAATTTGCTGTTGATGTGGGATGGTTTATACCTGAGACCATTTTGTATATGGCAGTTGTAGGTATATGTACATTCGCTTCTCCTAGTATTGAATTCGCATTTGCCATCAGACTGTTCAGGCTATTTCTATTGTTATCAACTGGATTATTCAATATTTATGGATTTGCTGCTGGATTGATAATAATCCTAACAATCATAGGAACGACGAAAACATTTAGCGGTATGCGTTACACATGGCCTCTGATACCATTTAATGGAAAAGCTCTATCTAATATATTATTCAGGAAACCCATAATTGAAATAAAAAGGAATAATGAAAAAAAGAAACATAAGGCTACTAACAAATAAAAATCTCTATTGAGCCAAGAAGAACTCTGTTTAGGAGCTATAAATATTTTATATTGTCCTAAATAGAGTTTTCCTTTAATACTCCTTCAACAATTAAAGGTAAATGATTATAAGAATATGATTCTTTATCAAAATTCTTATATACTTTAATATCTCCAAACCCTAGATCTTGTAGATAACCTATCAATTGTTCCTTAAGTAATGGATAAAGATAAATTTCATTTGATATGACTTCACCTGTCTTCTTAATGGTCAGTCTGGTTTCAAATATCAACCTTTCGTCTCTTATCTGCTCTGAATAGAATCTCTCAAATTTGATGAATTGATTTTCTATAATGGGAAGTTCTTTTATAGAATTATCTAATATATATCTGTAATTCAATATTTGTATCAACAATTTCCCTTCATCTTTCATGACGTCCCTAATACTTTTTAGTGCTTGATAAATTTCTTTTTCATTTGTTAAATGAACTAAAGTGTTTCCAAAACAAGTTACCATATCATAGCTATCGGTTTCAAATATTTTATTTATCTTCAACATATCCATGACATAGAATTTCAGATTTTTATATCTATAATTATCTATTGCATATTCAATCATCTGTGAGTTAAGGTCTATTCCAACTACTTCTATACCTTTTTCTGCAATTGCCCCATCTAAATGACCAGTCGCACAACCTATATCAAGTAATTTATATTTATCACAGTCAGCAATATTGTTGAGTACATATTTAACCATACTCTCTTTCAGCGGAAATATTTTATCATAAGACTGAGAAATACTTTCATAAAACTTCATTCATATCACACTACTTTCCTAAATTATCCCAATAATTTTTGAGTTCTTCAAATCCAATTAGAGACTCAACTTTATTTTTCCCTCGTATTGAACCGTTAAGTCTTGCAATACTTAAATCAATACCCATCAAATTATCTCTCTCCACGCTAAATTGAATCCTTTTTAGCACTTTATTCCATGCTCCTTTTAGCTCCTCAATATCATTAATACCTTTATCCCAATTATCAGTAATAATATCTTTCTCTAGATTCTGCAACATCAAGTCTACGTCATCATTATTACCAAAAGGTCTTTTAAGATACTCGCCTGAATTCATTATCAAAATAAATAACCCAAGAATTATACCAGTAAATATAATTAGTATTGCCTTTTTCATACAACTACTTTCCTTTCGTATTATACCATACTATTATCTAAATGATCTTTGTATAAATCAATATACAATTCCCCTGTAGTATTTAACATTGCCAAATATACTTCAAGAGGGCTTTTGATTCCTCTAGTTTTCAGTTGACTATCCAACCATTTTTCATCCAGACTGACTTTTTTCAGATTATGTCCCATAACAACTCCGTTATATATAAGTTCAGTACTAAGTCCTACATAATTAGTTGAGATATTCATATCTTTTGGCGTCAAAGATTGAAATTGAGACTTCTTAAGCACTGTCAGATTCCCATTAGTTTCAAGGACTGCAAATTCAACTTGACTGATATCAAAAATATTATTTATCCGTAATTGCTCTAATAAATCATATAGACTATATCTAAGTTTTTTTAGGTTTTTTTCAAGTATCTTACCATTCACTATTAAAACTTGCGGTCTTCCATTGATATATTCTGACAATCTAGGATACTTAAGCGTTAGGACTTGAACTAAAAATACAAGGATAGTCCATACTAGTAAACCTATCCAATGAGGCCATGCAGCGGAACTAAGATCAGTAGTTAATGTAGCTGCCATTGAACCTATGGTAATTCCCAATATATATTCAAATAAAGTTAGTTGACTGACTTGTTGTTTACCAAGAAACCTAGTAAATATTAATAAAGAAAAAAATCCTATGATACCCCTAACTATAACTACAAGACTTTCATTCAAACTTATCACCTCTATTTTAGTATTTACTATTTTTGTAATAATATGTTAAGCAACTCATTTGCTTTTATACTATTAATTATATTCTCACGTATTGATATGCTACGCATATTATAGAACAAAGAGACTATGCCTAGTAAAAGATTTCTCTAACATTATAATGTTTATCTTTATTTATAAACACATCTTCAGCTTATAATCTTTTACTGTCTGGTATATTATTTTGATTATTAATGATTAGCTTTATAATAAGTTAATCATTGATATTTTTATAGATCTTCAATTCGTAATATATATATCTTCTATTAGGAAATATCTCAGACGTCATGAGCATATATACAAAGATATTGATTCATATGCTTAAATAAGATAATATACGAATAATATTACGGATTGAAGCAATTCATAAATGAGGTGGAATTTTATGCATTACTGCTCTTATCAACCAAATTATAAACATCTTGTAGTAGGTACTGATGTATCGATTCCTATAATTAATGGCAAATACACTAAAGAAATTAATTTTGATAATGCTGCTACTACACCACCACTTACATCTGTTATGAATGCAATTAACGATTTTGCTCCTTGGTATTCCTCCATACATCGTGGAACAGGTTATAAATCCCACTTATCATCTGAAATATATGATGCCACTAGGAAAACCGTTAGTCATTTTGTTAATATGGATAACGACTATTCCACAATAATCTTCGTTAAAAACACCACTGATGCTATAAATAAAGTATCTACTAAATTGTCACAAACAATTAGTAATGGAGTAATTTTATCTTCATTCATGGAACATCATTCTAATGACCTTCCATGGAGAAAAAATTTTCAGATTGACTATATTAATGTAAATGATAAAGGCAACTTATCAATAAAAGATTGTGAACAGAAACTCAAAAAATATAATGGTCGAATACGCTTAGTAACTATTTCTGGTGCTTCCAATGTAACAGGATATAAGACTGACATTCATGACTTCGCAAAATTGGCTCACAAATATGGAGCAAAAATACTTATTGACGGTGCCCAACTTATTCCTCATTCACCCATTGATATGAAACCTGATTACTCCAGTGAACATATAGATTATCTTGCTTTTTCGGGTCATAAAATATACGCGCCTTTTGGTACAGGAGTCCTAATTGGACCAAAAAATGTTTTCAAGCATGGAAATCCTACACAATCAGGAGGAGGAACAGTAAAAATCGTGACTCCCAATTATGTAATGTGGGATGATATTCCTTACAAAGAGGAAGCAGGAACCCCTAACATAATGGGGATAGTTGCTCTTAATGCTGCTCTAAAAACCTTAAATGAAATAGGTATGGATAATATAGAAAAAATGGAAATAAACTTAACAGAATATACGTTAAGCAGATTAAATAGGATTAAGGATGTAGTCATATACGGTAATGGAAAAGACTGTTCTAATAGAATTGGAATCATAACTTTCAATATAAAAGGGCTACATCATTCCATAGTAGCTAATATTTTATCAAAAGAAACGGGAATCAGTGTTAGAAGTGGATGCTTCTGCGCTCAACCTTATATACAGAAATTACTGCACCTTAAAAAAACTGATATTGACATTCATAAAAATAATCCTAATTCACCACATCCAGGTATGGTTAGGGTAAGTTTTGGTTTATATAATGATTATTCAGAGGTAGATACATTTATAGATATACTAAATAAAATAGTGAACAACAAATCCTACTATATTAGAAAATACTCATCAAAGGATTTCGAGATAGCCAGTTCAACAAGATATTAACTCTATCAACATTACAAATCTAATTTGATTCTTAATTTCTATGTAAACCTTCTAGACTTAATCTAGAAGGTTTACATGATTTATCTACTCAGCAACTTGTATTTTGATAAAGTCTTTATTTTTGCTTATAATCTCTCCTTTTTCTGGCTCTTGACTAATTACTTCTCCACTTTTATATGATGAATCTTCAATAGTTTCAAATACAATCGTCAATCCTCTTCTCTCAGCAACATATTCTATTTCACTTACGGAAAACTTAGTAAAATCAGTTACCGTATAAGGTTCTCCTTGAGACACTACTATTTCGATTTCAGTATCAAGATCAGCATTAGTTTGGTTATAGACATTTTGACTTACAATTGCTCCATAATCAACATCATGATGGTACATTTCAGATGTTGTTATAGTTAACTCAGCACCTTTTCTGTTCTGTTCATTGACCCATTCTTGTAAATCTGTAGCAGGTCTGTCAAGGAATTTAGGAATGTTGATAGTATCTCCTAATGAATAATTAACCGTTACATAGGTACCTTTTTTCACTGTAGTTCCTGTTTCTATTGATTGAGAAATAAAATCACCTTCATTGGTTCCTTCCATATACATTTCTTCAACTTCAACATTGATATCCCTAGTTTCAGAATAATTTTTAATTTCATTTTTATCCATACTAATAAATGAAGGTACTGTCAGTCCTGATGATATTGCAACTTCTATATCTGTTGTTAAACCTATTTTTTCATTTAATATATTTTGAGATAATATTTTCCCATATTCCAATCCAGTATCAGCTTCTTCTGTAACCGTTAATTTAATATTAGCTCCCTTATCATTAGCATCTTCAATCCAATCTTCTAATTCATATTTTGATTGATCAATGAAACTTGGTAAGTCAATTCTATCTCCTAACGAATACTCAATAATTATTTCAGTTCCTTCTTCAACTATATCATCTGCCTCAATTGATTGAGATATGAATTCACTTTCTTTTGTATTTTCAATGTATTCTTCTATTACCTCTACATCTATAAGTCCGTCATTATATTCTTTTGCATCAGACATAGTATAAGAACTAAAATCAGGAACTCTTATTTCTTCGCCCTTCGATACTATAAAAGTAAGTTCATAATCATCTAATAATTCTTCATCAGCTGGTATACTCTGATACATTATTTTATCTTTTTCATATATAGAATCATACTGGTAGGTATTAGTATAGGTGATTCCATTGCTTTTTGCCCATATATCAATATCAAGTAGCGTCTTATTCAAAAAGTTTTCCATCACAATAGCTTCCTCTTCATCTTCCTCCTCGCTACCTTCCGATATGATGAATTCTACTGTAGAACCTTCCTTTATCTCTTTATCAGGATCTACACTCTGATATAATATTGTATCCTCAGGATAAATTTCATTATATTCATAAGTATAAGTATACATGATATGATTGCTTTTCGCCCATATGTCAGCATCTATTATAGTTTTGTTCAAGAAATTTTCCATCACTATCGCATCATCATCTTCTTCTCCTATTGATATGACTACAGAAAATACATCTCCCACATTTATTTCATCACCTGATTTAACACTTTGGTCAATTATAGCGTCTTCAGCATATAAAGAACTGATGGAATATGAATAATTATATTCTATATCATTATTTTTCGACCATATATCAACATCAACAATACTTTTGTTAATAAAATCCGGCATAGTTACAGCTTCAACCGCTTCTGTATAACTTATATCAAATTCAATTTCTGAACTTCTTACAAATGTATCATTATCAGCACCTATAAGTTTATATGATATCAAATAATTGGTTGGTATTTCTTCATTTTGCATATTATTGAATTTATAATTTATTATTCCATTCTGTTCTATCCAACTTTCAATACTAGTTTTTGACCAAGAAGAATCAAATTCTGGTATTGCTATTTTTTCATAAGGATCTTTACCCTTTGACAATGTTAATTTCACTGTAGAATCTTTTTTTATTTTTTCTCCAGGATTTATGTCTTGAGAAATTATGTAATCTTCTTCTATATCATTACTATATTCTTCTTCATAAGTAAGAATTATATTTTTACCACTAGCCCAAGCCTCTGCATCATCATACAACATATTAGTAAAATCTATCAATTCAGTTTTTTTATTTATTATATAATAGATACTACCTACAGCAATTATAATGATTACTATTTGAATAATCCATCTTTTATGATTGCTATTTTTTTGATATGTGAATTCTTCTTGTTGGAAACTAGAATTATTGTTATCATTTAAACTAGTTAAAAAATCTTTAGGTTCATCATTAGGTTCATTTGATTGTTTAGCATTTCTATTATTAGCAGTAATAGTATCTTCTTTATTTGATTTTTCTCTAATATTATCAGTGACAAATTTTTTGTTTTCTATTTCTTCATTTTTATCTATATCCATGCTGAATCCATCTGAGAATATGTTTTTACCTTTATTATTATCCATTTGCTACATCCTTTCAGTAAGTTTACCTTCATTTAACTTTAACTGAATATCACTAAAATCTGCTATGCTGTCTGAATGAGTCACTACGATAACACATTTATCATATTCTTCTGCTAACAATCTGAATATCTTTATTATTTCTTTTTCTGTAGCAGTATCAAGATTACCTGTAGGCTCATCAGCCATGATAAGATCAACATTTGTAGCTAATCCTCTGGCTATTGCAACACGCTGCTGCTCTCCTCCAGATAATTTATAAATACTTCGTTCAGCTTTTGTTTTAACAATACCAAATTGATTAAGTAGGTTTAACGCAGTTTTGTAATAAGGTTTTGGGACCTGATTATCAGTTATTTCCATTACATTAACTACATTTTCAACTGCTGATAGATAAGGTATTAAATTGAATTGTTGGAATACGAATGATAAATAATCTCTTCTGTATTTACCAAGTCCTATATCATTGACGTTCTTTTCTTCAAAAAACACTTTACCTTCTTGACATTTCTCCAATCCACCTGCAATAGCTAATAAGGTAGTTTTTCCACTCCCAGAAGGTCCAAGAATTGAATAGAATCTACCTCTCTCGAATGTATAATTCAAATTCTTGAGTATCATTCTCTTATTATTACCATCTATATATCCGTATGATATATTTTCTAATTTTAACAAAGACATATTATCATCTCCTCCTAAGTCCTATTTATCAAAATCTGTTTTGGATTGAATCTCATGACATATAGAGATGGTATAATCGTACTTATTATTGACATAAGTAATCCCAAACCAAATAATTCCAGTAATACATTAATATCAAAATTAATATCTACCTTCTGTTCTTGTGACAATTTATTGAGTTTATCATTTCCCATTTGGTTTATGTTTATGTTACCCATCCTGCCTATCATTTTCATGTTCATCATATTATTGTTGCTAGTATCATCACTAACTATTTCACTGTCCAGAATTACTGAACTTATATTCTCTCCGATAATTGAACCTGTAAATGATGATAATACAAATGCAATTACCGCAATTATAGTTACCTCTATAACAAATTGGATTACTATTTTTGCTTTGCTCTCTCCTACAGCAAGCATGATTCCTATTTCTTCTTTTCGATCATTTACAGTAAGTGCTGTTATCAAACCAATTATAGCTGCTCCAGCAATCGCTATGATAATTACCATAATTTTTGCAATTACACCCAATTTTTCAATTGGTCCTATTAAACTGTTATACAGATCATCGTTAGCATCTAGTGAACCATAAACCAATTTAACCTTCTGTTCAGCTTCAGTTTTGTAATCTTCAACATATATTGGATCTTTTAGATGTATTACATTAGATGAGAGTAGCAGATTATCCATCTCTTCTTGTGTTAAACCCATATCGTTAACAATATTAAATGGAACGTATAATCTATTCTGAGGTATTAATGAACTGCTCCCTTTGAAAGCCATTCTCTGATCAACTTGCTCATTAGTTTTATATATTCCTATTATTTTTAATTCTATTTCTATATTTTCATAATCAAGTATTGAAGCTGTAGCTGTAATCGTATCTCCAATCTGCAAATTATTAATTGATGCAACATTTTCTTCAACAAGTACAACTCCTTCACCAGAAGAAATTTCCTCCATAGTTGCCAAGTTTCCTTCTACCAGCTCAGCATTACCTTCTTCAAAATCCATAGGTTCTACAGCACCAAATAATTTTATGTCAAAAGTATGTCCCGAGTCACTTACATCTGTATCTGTAGTATAAGAATTCAGATCATTGATATCACACTGAAAAGATATTGACAAATCATAATCATCTACATATGTAGAATCAACTACATTCATAAAATTAGCATATGTTGGTGCACCCTTATCCGTATATTTTTCAACAGAAGTTACTTCACCAGAAAAAGCTGTTTTCATAATTGAATAGTCATCTTTATTGATAACTCCTCTTTCTGAATCAGAAATTATGCCTTCATTATCAATAATATATTTTACATCTGCCCCAATACTTTCTCTTGTCTGCTGTTGAGCTTTGACAGTAGCGTTATATACTAATAACCCAGCCAAAACAAAGTTAGCTATTATTAGAAAAATTATACCTAATAACAGGGTTTTACCTTTTTTGTGCTTTATGTATTTTAATGCTCTTTTTATAAAATACATTAATAAACCTCCTTTTATTTTAATTACAAATTAATCTTATCAATAAAATTTGGTAATATTATGTATTAAATATGGGAAATCATGTGATAAATAGAAAATATTCATTATAATAGATAGATGTTATGTATAGTAAAAAAGAAAAAGCCCATAATTCTCCATGAATTAAAGGCTATAATTATAAACCATACGCTTAAATTTAACTGATTCTATCAATTTCTTCATTTATCTTTTCCCATTTTGCAATAAGAATATTTAATCTATTCTTCTTCTCATTCTGCTCTTTTGTTATTTCATTAAGTTTTACTGCATCTGTACTACATTTTATCATTTCATTTTCCGATTGTTTAATTAAGTTTTCTAGTGACTCTATTTCTGCTTCAATAGATTCAAGCTCTTTCGTTTTTCTCTTGATTATCTTTCCCTTATCATTTCTATCCCTTTTATTATAATTTTTGTTTTTAGTCTTATCTTTAACATTTTGATTGTTCCTAATATTAGATATTTCTAATTGTTTTTGTAATTCGTTCTTATAATATTCATAATCACCATTATAAAACTTTAGATGTTTATTATTTATTTCACCTATTTTAGTGGCGATTTTATTGATGAAATACCTGTCATGAGATACAAATAAAATAGTACCCTGAAAATCTAGTAGTGTTTCTTCTAATATTTCTCTTGAATCTATATCTAAATGATTGGTAGGCTCATCAAGTATCATGAAATTGACTTTTTCATACATAAGCATGCATAATCGTAATCTACTTTTTTCTCCACCAGATAACATATTGATTTTTTTGAACACATCATCTTTAATAAATAGCACTTTAGCAAGTTCTGTTCTTGCTTCGCCAATAGTTATGTTATATTTATATTGAAAAGTTTCCAATATAGAAGTATCCTCATCATCAAATTTAACTTCTTGCGGTAAATATCCAATCTTAATATTAGAACCATATTTTATACTTCCTTTATCACTATTTAATTCTTCCATAATGATTTTTATTAAGGTTGATTTACCAGTACCATTATCTCCAAGTATAGCTAAACTATCCCTAAGAAATAGTACAAGATTAAGATTATAAAAAAGTTTTCTATCATCAAAACTTTTTTCAACCTCTTTCAATATTAGAACCTCTTTTCCAGTTCTATCCATCACCTTAGAAGATAATTTGATTTTTGTCTTTTCAAGAACAGGTTTATCTAGTTTTTCCGTTTTTGCTAATCTCTTTTCAAGCTCTTTAGCTCTTTTGTACATCTTTTCACTATCACGCATCTTACCCCATATACGAAATCTCTTAATCTGTTCCTCCATCCTATTTATTTTTCTCTCATTTTCTTTATATCTGTTATAAGCTTCAATAAAACGTCTTTCTTTTTCCATGAGATAATAAGTATAATTTCCATAGTATATTTCTGCACCATCATAATCTAATTCAACTATTTTATTGACTACCCTATCTAAAAAATACCTATCATGAGATATAATTAATACTGAACCCGAATAATCTTTTAGATATTCTTCTAGCCACTCAATGGATTTTAGATCCAAGTGATTAGATGGTTCATCAAGTAGTAATATTTCTGGTCTCTCTAATAAAATCTTTCCAAGCATTATTTTAGATTTTTCTCCACCACTCAGATTAGAGAATTTCATCTGTTGCATAGACTCTGATATTTGCAGACCTATTGTGACTTTGCTCATTTTTTCATCAATATCATAACCACCGAGAAGTTCAAACTGCTCTTGTAGATATCCATATTCTTTCATAAGTTTATCAACATCGTTCCCTTCTCCTGCAAGGCAATCTTCAATATCTTTCATTTTCTTTTTTATCTTATAAATATCTTCAAATGCTAAGTAAAGCACTTCCCTAACGTTATAATCTTGTTCAAATACAGGAATCTGATCGAGATATCCCAGAGTGGTACCTTTTCGGTAGAATACTTCTCCTTCATAATCCTCTTTGTCCATTAATATTTTCATTATGGTTGTTTTCCCTGTTCCATTTCTTCCAATCAGTCCTACTGTTTCTCCAGTCTTAACATCGAAACTAACATTTTCAAATATCTTGTTCGCTCCAAAACTCTTAGATAAATTACTGATTCCCAATTCTATCATTTTAATCATACCTTTCTAAAAATATATTTAAACGCAAAAAATCCTAGACAATTAGTCTAGGATTAGAAATTTTAATATTACTTATAATTACACATATTACTTATTGAATAGCATTACGAATATGCATTATATAAATATCCTACAACTAATTTATTATTTTTATCATATTTAAAAATAGACGCACCTATAGTGTTATAGTCAAAATTAGCAGTCATATTTCTTTTAAATATCATCCATAAATTAGCTGATTCATTCATTTTAACGCACCTTTACTTTATTTTAGGTAAATTGCTTATAACCTACTTATAATAAATATTATCATAATATTAGCCATTAGTCAAATTCAAGAAAAAAAGATTACGCCACATTCTCATTTCTAATTGACATGAATAATTATTATTGATACAATATATTGTGTGTCAAGTATTTTAAAACCACTACATAATGTATTTCAATCGTTTTGCCACTAATATTGCCAAATATTGTAATATCAGTGATATCACAAGAACAAAGAGGTTACACCTTATAGAAAAGTTAAAGTAGAATAGATAGTAAACCATCTTATTATATAAAATAGACACTATCTTGATTAGATACATTATGTAATAGGAATAATAAAAAGGAGAAGAAAGGAAGTCAATAAATGATAAAAGTTCTAAAAAGAAACGGTTCAATTACCAATTTTAACATAAATAAAATAATAACTGCTATTACATTATGTATGGCAGAGACAAAAGCAAATATTGATAACGCACTAGCTGATTCTGTAGCCAAAAAGGTTGAAAAGAAATTACAGACTTATTCCAATCCAGTATCTGTTGAAATAATTCAAGACTTAGTAGAAGAATATCTTATGGAATCCCCTAGAAAAAATGCTGCAAAAAGATACATATTATACAGGTATGAAAGAGACAAGACAAGAGATACAAGAACAAAGAGAACGGATGGTAGGGTTCTTAGTGATGAATTCATCAGTAGTTACAAACATCGACCTAACCCTATGAAACAATTAGGGAATTTTGTTTATTATAGAACTTATTCTAGATGGTTACCTGAAGAAAAAAGGCGAGAATATTGGTGGGAAACAGTAAGACGCGCTGTGGAATATAACTGTAGTTTGGTACCTACTACCAAAGCTGAAGCTGAAAAATTATATGACAACATTTTTAACTTGAAGCAATTCTTATCAGGTAGAACATTTTGGGTTGGTAATACAGATGTTACCAGAAACTATCCTATGTCTAATTATAACTGTGCTTTTACTGTCATCGATGATTTTGATTCTTTCAAAGAATTATTTTATCTTCTAATGATAGGCTCAGGCGTAGGCATTAGGATATTAAAGGATGATATCAAAAAGCTCCCCAAAATAAGAACCGTGTTTGATATTATCCATGAAGATTATACCCCTACCCCTAAAAATCTTAGAGAAGATAATACAAGCCTAGAATTCAGTCATAACAACAAAGTACGAATCCTTATAGGTGATAGTAAAGAAGGTTGGGTTCAAGCATTAGATTTTTATCTTAAAATACTATACAGTAATGAGTATAGAAATATAAATACCATAATCATTAATTATAATCATGTAAGACCGAAAGGTGAAAAGCTTGAAACTTTTGGTGGTACAGCAAGTGGTTATACAAGTCTCAAAAATATGTTTATTAAGATTACTAACATCATAAGTAAACGAGGTGTATTAAGTAGAAAAAGTTATACTCACTTACATCCAATTGACTGCCTTGATATTGCAAATATAATTGGTGAAAATGTAGTTGTAGGTGGAGTCCGAAGGACCGCTGAAATTGTACTTGTGGATTCCGATGACCAAGAAGCTATCGAAGCTAAAAATAATCTATACAAACAGATAGATGGTCAATGGATAGTAGATAATGATATCATCCATAGACAAATGAGTAACAACTCAATTTATTATAGAAGTAAACCTTCAAGGCAACAGCTACATTGGCAATTAGAGCAAATGCGCTACTCCGGAGAACCTGGATGGGTAAATGAAATAGCTGGTAGGAAAAGAAGACCTAACATGAATGGTGTCAATCCATGCGGAGAAATTTTATTAGATTCAAAAGGTCTATGTAACTTAACTACCGTTAACGTATTCTCTTTCATTAAGAAAGATAAAACTATAGATTATAATGGATTGTATGAGGCACAGAAGCTTTCAGCCAGAGCAGGTTATAGAATGACATGTACGGAATTAGAAATTCCTAGATGGAATTATGTCCATAAAAGAGATAAACTTTTAGGCTGTTCATTGACTGGATGGCAGGACATGGTTAATGCTTCAGGAATATCTAAAAAAGATCAAGGAGAACTGTTAAGGAAACTAAGAGCTACCGCTAAAACATCTGCTAAAGAATATGCTGATGAGATTGGTGAAAATGAGCCTTTATTAGTGACTACCATTAAACCAGAAGGAACTCTTAGCCAATTGCCAACGGTCTCTAGTGGAGTACATTATTCTCATTCCCCTTATTATATAAGAAGAGTCAGAATTAATAGCGATGATCCTTTGTTGAAAGTATGTGAAGAACTTGACTATCCTATTTATCCAGAAGTCGGTCAAGATATGGAAACTGGTAATACGAAAGTAATTGAATTTCCTGTAAAAGCACCAAAAGGTATAACTAAATATGATGTCACAGCAATTAAACAACTTGAAAATTATAAATTGTTCATGGAAAATTATGTTGACCACAATTGTTCTATTACGGTACATGTTAGAGAACACGAGTGGAAAGAAGTTGAAGAATGGGTATGGAAGAATTGGGACGATATTGTAGCTCTGTCTTTTCTTTCACTTGATGATAGCTTTTATAAGCTTCTTCCTTATGAATCTATCAATGAGGAAGAATATAAAAAAAGGAATGATAAATTAAGACCATTTCTACCAAGTCTTATCAGTAAATATGAAAAAGATGAATTAGATTATGACATTGGTGATTCAGGTTGCGAAAATGGCGTATGCCCCATTAGATAATTATGTATTCTAAATACCTATAACCCCATCATTATATAAATCTCCAACCTAGTATATTAAGCTTATCACTATGTTGGAGATTTCTCATTTACTATATAGACCTTTCATATTCATATTGAAGGTAAACTATCTACGTATTTATATAAATCTTCATACTTACCTCTATAAGTACAATCAATTTCTAGTTCTTCCCTATTTATTAAATAATCTTCCAATAGAAATGTTTTCATGCCTAATTCACCAGCAACCAAATCCTCTTTTACATCATTTCCTACCATGATACATTCTTCAGGCTTTTTATTAATGTATTCCAAAATTTCTTTATAATATTTTATACAAGGTTTACAATAATGACTGTTCTCATAAGATGTAATATAATTGAAATCAGATTCTTTTAGTCCAGCCCATTTAATTCTATGATTGATAGCTTTTATAGGGAACAAAGGATTAGTAGCCAAGACAACTGTATAACCCTTTTTTTTAAGTATATCAATTAATTTTTCAGAATAAGTATTTTTATCAACCGCTTTTCCTATTTCTTGAAAACCATTGTCATAAAAATCATCAAATCTATTTTTGTATTCATTTATATCTTCACCAACTAATTCTTCGAATTTGTTCATAAATATTTCCATATTAGTCTTTTTATCTTTGTTTCTTCTCATTACATCTGTAGCTGTCCATACATACTTCACAAACATCTCTTTATCTATCAGGTCATCAAATACCTTATGCATTTCGTCAAAATATGTTTTTACGAATCTTTGTTCTTCCAATGGCAATAATGTGCCGTCTAAGTCAAATAAAAAAGTATTCATCATTAGTACTCCTTCCAAATATATGTATATAACTCAACTTTCCCACCTTTAATTTAATGCAAATAGATAAAGGGTTATAGGTTCAAAAGTTAAATATATAATTATTAATTATTATGACAGATAACTTTGATTTTTACAATGATATATATATAATTCATGAATTACAATTAACCCACCTCCATTTCAGTATAGTCTAATAAAGGTAACTAATGCAGTGGGAAAATTAAGTAGAAAATTAAACTGTGAATCTACCTTCTTCAAATTGGAATATCTTTCTAATTTCAAATGTTGGCGTAACACTAATTGTTAGAAGTGCTGTTTTTGCAAATCTCCTTGTTCCTTCATTAACAGTTAATGTAAATGGAATATTCGCCTTCACCAATATATTTATTATATTATGTATTTGTCCTAGACTTATAACAGCTAAATCATTACATTCTTTAAAAAGATATGATGATAATAATGATAATACATCATTTATACATTCTTCTCTCATTTTTTCACCTTCCTAGTAACAAATACCTTATATCATTATATGTAATGTAACCTATCTTGGAAACATGTATAAATAATTACATGTCATTAATTTTATCACACTTTATTGTTCTTAGAATATATTGTAATCACAAGTATTTCTTATCGAGGTGTAAATATGGATATTGAAAAAAAGACTATGGAAATTATTAACCTTATAAAAAACACTGAGGAGTTCAAAAACGCTAAAGATATTAGAAGTAGAATATTGAAAGATGCTAATTTAACTGCAATGATTAAAAACTTCCAATCTAGGCAAGCAGAGTTATATAGGAGAAATCTCCCCCCTCAACAAATGGAATTAGAAATGAAAAAAATTGCTGATAACTTTGAACGAATGTCAAGTAATACTATAATTAAAGATTATGCCCAAGCAGTTCAGCAAGTCCAGGGAATAATATATAACTCAAATATGACTATATTAGAATCTATTGATGAAGAGCTAAATATTTAACTTTTCCAACTAAATTAAGGCGCTAATTCAGAATTGCGCCTTAATCCATTTCCATAATATCATCATCTACTTCTATCATATCATCCATATCAGTAAAATCATCGTTTTCCATCATATCATTCATCATTGATTCGTCATTCATATCGTACATCATGTAATTATTCATGGGACTGGTATTATCATATCCATTCATAATGTCTCTCAATACCATTGCACTCATATTATATAGATTCTTAGCTGTAGCATTAATCATGGAATATATTTCTATCATCTGATACATATCCATCATTGGATTCATCTCTAACATATCATCCATATCATCATAATCATACATGTAATACCTTTCATCCATATCGTATACATTATTCCTGTCATACATATCATATTTATCGTCACTATCATCAGCATTTTGTGGGTATCTTGGTCTGCTTGGAACGATTTTAGTCATCCTATCATTTTCATTAACGTTATCATAACAGTAAATTCTCTCCATCAGAATACTCCTTTTAATTGATCTAATATTACTATATGTTATTGTTGATAATATTGCTAGAATTATTATATAAATCCAAAGTATTTATTACGTATCATGTATGTCAACTTTAATTTTCTACCTTTAAGTAGAATGTACAAGATGAAAGCATTTAATCTTTTACCTTTCTATAAAATAAAAAGGTTGATTATAATAAATGAAGTTGAGAAAAATGAAGTTAAACTTTTATATTATATCAGATATATGTTATACTATGAGTATTAAAGCAACATTTGGTATAATAATAGTTGACTCTTACTGTTAATTAATACCATAAAATTTTAATTGAGGTGACAATATTGAAAAAGATTAGAGGAAAATTACTAACAATAAGTTTGATGATTAGCTCAATATTATCTATTATCGGATTATGTCTTTCTATTATTTTAATTAAGATGGCTACTAATAATGAAGATGTAATAAGTACAGCTAAGTTGACTAATCTCGGAATAATAATTTTAATTGCTACTGCCTTAAATTTATTGATTACTTTATTTGTACTATATCGACTAGTGTCTAGACTAGCACCTGCCATTAGTACTATTAGTAACAACGCAATATCTATAGCAAAGGGAGATTTAAGTTTTGAGCTAGATAAAAAAGTATTGAAAAATCAAGATGAAAGTGGAAGTCTTCTAAGATCTTTTTCAACCCTTAGAATCAATTTGGTAAATTATATTGAAAAGATCAAAGATAATACTGGTAAATTAACTAACTCTTCCGAACTAATAAATGATTCTTCTAAATCAATATTAAGTGGTATAGAAGAAATGTCAGGAGCTATAGAACAAATAGCGGATAGTTCGTCATCTCAAGTCGCAAATGTAGAAAAAGGTCAACATACAATTGACACTCTTTCCAAAATAATTGATGAAGACCTTATGATAATCAATTACCTGTTAGAATCATTCAAACAGATTAATTCAGCTGTAAATGAAGGTAATGATTCTCTAGATGCCCTATTACAAAAAAGCACTGAGAGTGCTAATTCTACAAAAAGTGTATATGAAATTGTCAGAGAGACTAATGAAACTGCCGAAAAAATAAGCGAAGTCACAACGCTTATTGCTTCTATTGCAGAACAAACCAATCTTTTAGCATTAAATGCAGCTATCGAAGCTGCTAGAGCTGGTGAACATGGTAAAGGTTTCGCTGTAGTTTCAGATGAAATCAGAAAGTTAGCAGAACAATCTGCATCATCTACAGCACAAATTGATGAAATCGTTAAAGGATTACAAGAGAAATCAAATACTGCTTATGAAGAAACAAAATTAGTTCGTAGAACTGTTAAAAATCAAATGGAAATACTAAGTGAAACTAAGAAAAAATTTGATGAAATTAATAATTCCATTGAAATGTCCGAACAATATGTGACTGGAATAAAAACCAATAATACCGATCTTATAAAATATAAAGATGATGTCCTTGAACAGATAGCAATAATCTTTAAATTAGCAGAATCCAATGCAGCTTCCACTGAAGAAGTAGCCGCTGGTTCTGAAAACCAAGCTACTCAAACTCAGCAAATAAGTACGGAAATAGAATTCATACATAAACTTATTACTGAGCTATCAGCTATAGTTAAAGATTTCAAATTATATGTCAATGATGATAATACCCACCAAAATTAATTTGGTGGGTTATTATTTGTCTTATACATTGATATTTCTTCTTTTAAATTATCCATTAAATCTTTTACTGCTATAATATCTTTAATTTCATGGGCCCTGCTACCAGAGAATATTATTCCTTCTTTACCTTGAACAGAGTCTATCAATGCTTGGGATATACAATAAGGAGTTTCAACTGGATTACAAGTATGAAGACAATCGAAACATTTTTTAATAGGTATTTTACCTTGTTTTGTTTTGGTAATAAAATTATTCATAATAGCTCTACCTGGAAGTCCTACAGGACTTTTAATCAAACATATATCTTCTTTTCTGGAATCTATATATGCTTCTTTGAATTCTTCACAAGCATCACATTCGTTAGTAGCTACAAATTTAGTCCCCATTTGTACACCTTGTGCTCCTAAATCTAACATCCTACATATATCATTACCGTCCATAATGCCTCCAGCTGCAATAACTGGAATTCTTGTACTATATTCATGTTCATATGGCAAGACTGTATTAATGACATCACAAACAATCTCTTCTAAGCTTTTACATTCATCATTAACCAACTCTTTAGCTTTAAATCCTAGATGTCCACCAGCTTTTGGTCCTTCAACTATAATTGCATCTGGTAAATGATTATATTTTTCCCATTTTTTTAATATGATCCTAGCTGCTTTACTTGAAGATACAATAGGTATAATCTTAGTAGCACTTTCTTTAACTAATTTGGGTAGATCGATTGGTAAACCCGCACCTGATATAATGATATCTATTTTTTCATTGATTGCAGCTGTAACATACTCCTTATAATTGGTCATTGCCACCATTAAATTAACTCCTAGGATTCCTTTGGGACTTAATTCTCTTGCTTTTCTTATTTCCTTTTTCAGTGCTCTAGTATTAGCTTGTAAAGTATCAGTAAAAAAGTCAGGTTCCGTATAACCTATTTGAACTCCAGATATAACACCTACTCCACCTTCATTAGCTACCGCTGAAGCCAATCTGGATTTGGAAACTCCAATTCCCATTCCTCCTTGAATAATAGGTATATTTATATTTAAATCTCCGATTTTTAATTTTGGTATATTCAATTTAGTTTCCTCCCAAGTTATATCGTTTGATAAACAAATATTTT
Source organism: Vallitalea longa (assembly GCF_027923465.1). Taxonomy (NCBI): domain Bacteria; kingdom Bacillati; phylum Bacillota; class Clostridia; order Lachnospirales; family Vallitaleaceae; genus Vallitalea; species Vallitalea longa. The sequence goes on along the minus strand of NZ_BRLB01000004.1, from coordinate 134,620 downwards.
GATAATCAAAGTATACTGTATATTGGTAATATTGTCAAGTCAATAAGTGTTTTTTAAAACTACGTCTTGAATCATAACCATTACAATCCATCTTTTATAGTTTTGCTCTTTTTCTTGTATTTTATTATAATAAGTGGTAATTATTTTATATCTTAACTATATACTTAAATATTTTATTCTATATAACACAGATTTCACACAAAAAAAGCCAATGGTTTATTGCTTTATCAAGCATATAACCCATTGGTTTTTAATATAATAATCTTATTAGTATAAATTACTTCATATGTCTATTTATTGCACAAATCAATGCTCTGATAGAAGCTAGATTGATGTTAGAATCTTTTCCTATACCAAATTTAATCTTGTCATCTTCGTTGATAAGTCCTATATAAGCAACAGCATGTGCATCTGCTCCCCCGTTCATACTATGTTCTTCATATTCTACTAACTTAAATGGTTCAATATCCAATTCTCTTATTCCATTGACAAAAGCTGCTATTGGACCGTTACCTGTACCTTTTATATGTTTTGTTTTACCCTTGAAAGTTACTTCTGCTGTTACAGTAACTTTGACATCTTTGTTATTTGTATTTTTATCTTCAATTATACTTTCAAATTTATTTAATGACAAAATCGTATCTTGCTCGAAATACTCTTTTTCAAATATATTATATATTTCCTGTGGATTTAGTTCTTTTCCAGTTTTATCAGTCACATTCTGAATCAACTTTCCTACTTCTGGATGCATTTTCTTAGGTAATCTATAACCGTATTCATTTTCTAAGATATATGCGATACCACCTTTTCCAGATTGACTATTGATTCTTATTATTGCTTCGTATTCCCTTCCTATATCTGAAGGATTAATCGGTAGATATGGAACTTCCCAATATTCATTATCTTTTTTATTGTACTCATCCAATCCTTTTTTAATTGCATCTTGATGCGAACCTGAAAAAGCAGTATAAACCAATTCACCAGCATAAGGGTGACGTTCATGAACTTTTAGCATCGTACACTCTTCATAAACACTAATGATATGATTAATATCATCAATCTTAAGTTCTGGATCAATACCTTGTGAATATAGATTCATAGCAACTGTCAACATATCCAAATTACCAGTTCTTTCTCCATTACCAAATAATGTACCTTCTACTCTATCAGCACCAGCTAACATTGCAAGCTCTGTTGCGGCAACTCCAGTCCCTCTGTCGTTATGAGTATGAACGCTTACAGTTACACACTCTCTACAGCTAATGTTTTTGCAAAACCATTCAATTTGGTCTGCATATACATTAGGCATTGACATTTCTACTGTAGCAGGTAAATTGATTATTATCTTATTTTGTTCTGTTGGCTTCCAAGCCTTTATTACAGCTTCACATATTTCTAATGCGAAATCAAGCTCCGTTCCAGTAAAACTTTCTGGCGAATATTCTAAAACGATATCTTCTACATTACTTTTTTTAGCGAATTCTTTAATTAGTTTAACACCTTTAACAGCAATGTCAATTATGGCTTTTTTATCTTTCTTGAATACTACTTTCCTTTGTAGTGTAGAAGTAGAATTATATACATGAACAATCGCTTTTTTACAACCTTCTATAGCTTGGAACGTTTTTTCTATAAGACCTTCTCTAGCCTGTGTAAGTACTTGAATTGTCATATCATCGCCTAACATATTTTCTTCAATCAACTTACGAGTGAAATCAAATTCTGCCTTTGATGCAGAAGGAAAACCAACTTCAATCTCTTTAAAACCCATTTCTTTCAATAAGTAAAACATCTTAGTCTTTTTCTCAACATTCATGGGGATAGGAAGTGATTGATTCCCATCTCTTAGATCAACACTACACCATATTGGAGCCTTAGTAATGGTATTTGATGGCCACATACGATTAACTAATTCTACAGATTCAAATTTCTTATAATTTTTATAACTCATTTTAATTCCTCCTCTAAAATAATTACTATTACCTAAACATCATCAATTTAATACAGCAACATATTATTTAATTAAACAACCAAAGTGAATTTAATACTATTAATAAGAGCTAGTTTTCCTAAAAACCATCTTATCAATACAACAATTAAAATAGATGCTAAACTATCCTATTAAATAAAAAAAGCCTCATCTCTTAACTCAAGAGACGAAGGTCCGTGGTACCACTCTTATTTATTTCTATAATAGAAATACACTTATTGGATATAGTAAATTAAAATTCTAATGGATTGCAAATAGTAGTTTATAATTGATAGATTCATGAGTATATAATAAAGCTTTCCTATTCCTTTACTCATAAATATTAGTTATTTAAATACAAAAAAACCTTTCGCCAAAAGAGACGAAAGGTATAATCTATCGAAAACCACTCTTTACAAAATAAATTTGTAATCCTATAGATACAGGTAACATTTACCGATATCCTGCCAATCTAACGGTTGGGTTCCGTCTCCTCCTACTAAAATTTCAGGGAGCAACTCCAAGGCGAGTTCAATATTTATCAAATGCTGTTTCACACCAACCAACAGCTCTCTTGAATTATCCAAATATCTACTATTCCTTTTCACAGTCTTTATTTAATATCAAGTTAATTTTTAAATATATTATCATTAATTTCTAAACTTGTCAATAGAATTAATGTATTTTTTTTAATTATAAAGCATTTTTATACATTATAGCATTACATAAAATTACTTATTTAATTCTTTTTTTAGTTTTTCTATACCATATTTAATTCTTCTGATTGATTCTTCCTTACCAAAAATATCAGCCAAATCAAATGCTCCACCAGGTGTCATGGCTTTTCCTGATAAAACAGTTCTTAATGGCCATAACATTTGTCCATTTTTGATACCAAGCTCTTTTACAAAATCCATAACTGTCTCATGTAAACTATCAACATCAAATTTCTCTTGTTTTTCTAATACAGGTAAAATCTTTTGAAGATTCTCTAATGAATTCTCTGGATTAGTTTTCATTCTTTTGTGATTATATAAATCCAGACTGTAATCTGGCAACTCTTCAAAGAAATCAAGGTGAGCTGGTATTTCAGTAAGAATTTCAACTCTTGATTTAATTAAAGGACTAATTTTTCTTAGGTCTATATAATCTTTTGTAATGACTTGTTTCATGTAAGGTAAAGCAATTTCATGAAACTCATCATCAGTCATTCTTTTAATGTATTCTCCATTCATCCATTTAAATTTCTGCATATCAAAAACAGCTGGAGATTTGTTAATGTTTCTATAGTCAAATTCTTTTATGAGTTCATCCATATTGAATATCTCTTCATTTGACCTTGGACTCCAACCAAGTAATGCAACAAAATTAACTATTGCTTCAGAAAGGAATCCTTGTTCAACAAGATCTTCATATGATGAATGTCCACTTCTCTTACTTAACTTTTGATGTTCTTCATTAGTTATAAGTGGGCAATGCACATATGTAGGTACTTTCCAACCAAATGCATCATATAATCTATTATATTTTGGAGAAGATGATAAATATTCATTTCCTCTTACTACATGAGTTATACCCATAAGATGGTCATCTATTACATTTGCGAAGTTATATGTTGGATAACCATCTGATTTTATTAATATCATATCGTCAAGTTCAGAATTATCTACAGTAATAGTTCCATAGATATCATCATTGAAGGAAGTTGTACCTGTAGTGGGATTGTTCTGCCTTATAATGTAAGGTACATCAGCTGCAAGCTTTTCTTCTACTTCTTCTTTTGAGAGATTTAGACAATGTTTGTCATATCTATATGTCTCTTTTGCTTCTTCCGCTTTGCTTCGTAAATCATCTAATCTTTCTTTATCGCAGAAGCAATAGTAAGCCTCACCTTTATCTATAAGCTGTTTAGCATATTTTAGATATATTCCTTGTGCTTGTCTCTCACTTTGAACGTAAGGACCTACTCCTCCATCTTTATCAGGACCTTCATCATGTATTAGTCCAGTATTTTTTAGTGTATTATAGATAATTTGGGTTGCACCCTCCACATATCTCTCTCTATCTGTATCTTCTATACGAAGTAAAAAATCTCCATCTTCATGCTTAGCTATTAAAAAAGCATATAATGCTGTTCTAAGGTTACCAACATGCATTCTACCTGTTGGACTAGGTGCAAATCTAGTTCTAATTTTAACTTTATCCATGTTACTGCCTCCATTATTTATTGATTATTAAAATCAATATTTGTATCAATTCATTAAGTATAATATTATATTATGTTTTTGTATAAGTCAACTAGATATATGGTATAAATATAATTTATTCCATATTAACCTACTTTTCGTTTACCGTAATCTGTTGTAAGTGTAATCTTTTGTTTTTCAATAAACTATATATTATAATTAAACCTGTTAATATTAATATTTAGACATAATATATACTGCACTCCATTTGAATCAACTATGTACTTAGAAACCCCAATACAAATATTATTAGTCAATAAAGAGTGAAAAGGTTTTGTAATCCATACATCAAGTATATTATTAACTAATCTTTCATAGATCTCTTTTTCTGAAAAATCCATATTCCTTTTAGATATATTAAATATAGAAGAATTCCTTGTCCTAAAATTTTCTTTGTTAATTAAAGCATCACTTACTTGTAATCCATCCATATCTAAAATCCAACAGTTCTCTACAAATGAATATTCTTTAAATATTTTTGTAATGCTGTTTTCTTCATTTCCTATTTTAACACCATCTATTTGTCCTTTGATTCTGTCCATGAAATTGATTATCTTTGTCATAGTATTTCTATTGCTACCTACTTTATTTTTATTATGATATTTAGTAATATCATCTCTATTCTTGAAATCATTTATTATCTTGTCTATTTCTATTGATGATAATTTACTTGGTCTGGCAATATAATAACCTTGTACGAATTGTGCTCCTGATTCAATAAAATATGTTAGTTGACTATCAGTTTCTATTCCTTTTGCAACTACAACCATTCCCATTTCATGTGCCACTACTGATATGAATTTCAACAAATTATCTCTATATAATTCACTTTCTAGGTTTTGAAGTAGAGAAGTATTGATCTTAATTATATCAGGATTAATTAATAGTAGCTTATCTAAATTAAAGTAATCTTGTCCTATATCATCAATACTCATATAAAATCCTTTTTTTCTGTATTTATCTATAAATGTTTCTACTTGTTTTAATGAGTTAGGATTGAAGTTACTTAAATCTATTGCTATATTTTCATAAGGAATATTGTATTGGTCTGCACATTCAATTAAATAATTGTAGTTGATTGAATAAGAAATAAAGGTATCTTCTATATTAATAAATAATAGAGTGCTTTTATTTTTATTATATATGTACGTGAATTCTTTAATGGCTTTTTTTATACATAGTTTGTCTAGTTCTACTGAGAGACCATATATCTTGGCCTGTTCAAACAGTTCATTTGGATTTATACTGACATTGGTTATAGGATCTATTCCTCTAGCCAATGCTTCAATACCTACGGCAAAATCTTCATGAGGTGATAGAATGACTTGTAATAACATTTCTACACTTTCTCGTTCGATGATATCTGTAATATTAATGTTCATTGTAATTTCCCCTAAAAATTCAAAATTATTCTCACTAACTTATTTCATACGCTAACTAAAATTAAGTTTATTTAATTAAATTAATTATAGCAATTAAGTTTAATATTGTAAATGAATTGTTTAGGGGAGCTTTTATTGTTAAGTTGTTGTTGTGCCTATTGTTGTGGTGTTTTTTAGTTCATAGTGCCATAGGGATTTATTTTATTTGTTGCAATATAGAACTTACGTTTTCTGCATTCTTATTATCAATTAGAGGTTCAAATAAATCACCATTTTTTTTAATTCTGTCCATTGCATTCATTATAGTGAAATCACTTGGTTTTATTCCTTTTTTTACTTCTTCCCATTTTACGGGCATTGATATAGAAGCAAATTTAGTAGCTCTTGGGGAATACGGGTTGATTATACTTTTACCTTCCCACATTTGTAGGTAGTCAAAATATAGTTTATTGCCTCTTTTTTCTTTTAATCTTTCTATCGTAATTAGATTAGGATATTTGTTGGCAAAATATTCCGCGAAGAATTTACTTATTTTTCTTGCTAAATTATAATCATATTTTTCTCCTATAGGAATATATATCTGCAATCCTGTAGCTCCAGAAGTTTTTACATAGCTATTGACATTAAGTTTGTTAAGAGTTTCATAGATTAGTAGTGCTACTTCAATTACTTGATCGAATGTTTGTCCTTGTGATGGGTCAAGATCAAATACTAGACTGGTAGGTGAAAAAGGTTTTTGTATTCTATTGAATGTAGTATGAAATTCAAGGGATGCCAAGTTTCCTAGCCATATAAGTGTAACTTGTTTATTTAGATTAATATATTCACTTCCATCTTTCCAGTTTACAGTATCGACAAAATCAGGAGCATAAGCTGGAACTTTTTTTTGATAGAAAAATTTTTTGTTATAACCATCTGGATATCTGATAGTAGTTAAGAATCTGTCTTTTGCATGTTTTATAATATATGGTGATAAATAAATTAGATATTTGATATAATCTACTTTTGATATACCAAGTTCTGGCCATAGTAATTTATCTGGATTTGATATCTTAACTTTGTTATTATCAATCATTATAAATTTATCCATTATAGGTGTACTCCTCTCCATTGGCTTCATTCGGTTTCATTTTACTGAATCCTATTATTTTAGGATGTCTTAATGAACTTTTATTAGTCCATTCCAAAAAACTAACCCAACAAGTTAATATAGGCTTTAACCAGATTACATTTTTAGCTTTATTGATGTTATTAAAAATACTATATTCATTAGATAAAAAATCTAAATTTTCTTGAAGCAATTTTAGATCTGATTGTTTTAAGCCTATACTTGCATTTCCAATGTATATAAATTTTTCATCACTATAAATTCCTAATAAAAGAGATTTTATTGTATTTCCGCTGTACTGAATTCCGCCTATAACTGCTAACATTTTTTTGAATATCTTCGTTTTATACCACATATCATGCTTTTTACCAGCAATATATTTACTATTTATATTCTTAGAGACTATACCTTCATAATTCTTTTCTTCCATTAAATTATATAAAAGTACTCCATCATCAAATGAATCCGTTATGGTTATAGTGCTATTCTTATTTAGAATCTCATTCAACATTTCATTTCTCTTTTTTAATGGCAGATTTCTTAAATCAGAATCATCTAGATATAATATATCAAAAACTATATACTTAATCGGATATTTATTTGCATAATGTTTTATTTTATCATAAGTCCTTACTCTTTCTCTATTTAGTATATAATTAAAAGTAGGACGTAAATTATCATCAAGAACAATTATTTCTCCGTCAATAATTCCACTTTTGCCTTTAAAGAGCTTATTGATTTCATTAATTTCGGGATAGAATTTCGTTCTTTCATTGCCATTCTTAGTAAATACTCTATGATTATTATTTTTTATATAAGTAATTCCCCTTATTCCATCCCATTTAATTTGATGAATAAATTCTGAGTCTTTTATTATTTCATTAGACAAAATAGGTTCCATAGGTCTGATTAATTCCATACGAATAGCCTTTCTTATTTAGCTGGTTTGTTTTTTAGTGGTAGTTTTCTTCTTCTTAGTAGATGGTTTGCCTTTTTGGGTCTTTGATTCTTTTAGACTTGCCTGTAATGCTTCCATCAGATCTATGACATTTCTTTCTGGAGCTTCCTTAGTGACTTTTATTTCTTTTCCTGCTATCTTCTTATTGATCAATTCAACCATTGCTTCTCTATAATCGTCTTTATATTTGGTAGGATTGAATTCGGCTGTTAGATTGTCAATAAGCTGATTGGCTATATTAAGTTCTTTTTCTTCTACATTTTCATCTTCAGGCAATCCAGGAATTTGACTTATTGGACGTACTTCATCAGGATAGAAGATCGTTTCCATAACAAGAACATTTTCATACACTCGTAGTGCTGCAAGTGATTGTTTATTTCTTATAGTTATTGTAGCTATAGCTATCTTCCCTGTTTCTTCCATGGCTTTTCTTAGTAATTTATATGCTTTTCCTACAACATCTTGGGGTGCAAGATAATAAGTCTTATTAAAATATATAGGGTCAATTTCTGACAGATTGACAAAATCTATTATTTCTATTGATTTAGCATTTATTCCATTTTTTATAGAATCCAGATCTTCGTTATTTATTACGACAAAATGTCCAGGCTCATATTCAAATCCTTTAACTATTTCTTCTTCTGCTACTTCTTTATTACAGGTAGGACATATCTTTTTATATTTAATCGGTGTATTACATTCTTTATGAATATATCGAAATCTGACATCCTTATTTTCGGTAGCAGCAAACATTTTTATAGGTATGTTAACTAAACCGAAACTAATTGAACCTTTCCACATAGTATGCATTTATTACTCATCCTTTCCAAACCTAGATATTGAATTACTCTTAATTATTATTTGTAAAAGTAGGATATTAATTCAACAGATTTTCATCACCAATAAGAAGAAAAGCCAATCTATTTTCATAGTGAAAATAGATTGGCTTTTTAACAGAATCATACTTGTTGATTGTTGTAACTTAAATCATATATTGATAAATTTATAGTAATTATAAATTATAGAATGTAATAATTTATATTGGTTTCATCATATTATTTAATAAGTTTAATTTACATTTAAGGGGGATCTATATGATTTATAATGAAATATACATATATGATGAAAAAAGTAAAATATTAATGTTAACCAATGAAAAGCAACTTAATTACTATTTGAAAAAAGGGTTTAAAAGAATAACTGACGAAGAAGCAAAAGCACTTCCAAACTATGATAAAATAAAAGAAATTCTTGATTCATGAAATTCTTGACTAAGCTTTTCTTTTAACAATAATTTAATACATTTATTTATCCATATATATAAGCTTTGCAGGATCCTATTGATCTCTGCAAAGCTTATACTTATAAATGCAAATATGGGTAACAAGAAAATCATTATAACTAATAAAACAAACAAATAGTTATAATGATAAAATATTATGTTGCTAACTTTTCGTGAATATTATTAATTTATACTATATTTCTAAATATTGACATTAATACATGAAGTATGTTACTATCAATCAGTACTTTATACATATACATTTTAATTATTACTTAAGAAAGGCGGTTATATTATGAAACAAATAGTTAAAAAATTAACTATCTTGTGTATGGCTCTTGTATTATGTTTATCAACACTCAATTTACAAGTAGCATATGCAAACGAAGAACCTGTCAACCAACCTGAACTACCAAGTACATGGGCTTTAGAGGATGTTCAAATGTTAAGCATCTATGATATTATTGATTTATCAATGTTTGCTGATTACAAAGCTTCTGTAACTACTAGAGAATTATATACTGTAGGTATCAGGCTTTATGAAAAAATTTCAGGCAAAACAGTTATTAATGAAGATATATCAATAGATGATACTCTCATTAAAGCTACATACAATGTTTTTAATGTTTCTTTACAACAAAGTGACTTAGATTTTATAACTACAAGGAAAAATGTTGTTGACGTTTTATATGGTGTAATTAAAAAATCAGCACCAACATTTGAATATGATTATGATTATACTGTAGATTACGAAGATATCACACCTACTAACAATGGGGATAGTATAAAATATCTAGTTTCTAATAAATTATTGAATGGTGTTAATGATAAAAGATTAGAACTTAATGATTCTTGTACTAAAGAACAACTTTTTGCTCTAACAAGTAGAACTTATTATTATGTCATTCAAAAGCTAGATAAAGCAGCTAAAGGTGTTTTCTGGAAAGTTGAAGGAGAAAAAAGTACAGTTTATCTTCTTGGTTCTATTCATTTAGCTGATTCCACCCTTTATCCAATGAATGATGATATATTAGATGCTTTTGATTCCTCAGATGCTCTTTCTGTTGAAGTTGATATGTTTGATAAAGAAGGACTAGCCTACATGCAAGAAAATATGGTTTATCAAGATGGTACTACAATTGATCAAGTCCTATCAGAAGAAACTTATAAATTGTATGTTGACAAAATGGAGAGTTTTGGTGTTACAAAAGAGCAATATGATGTACTCAAACCTTGGGAAGCTGCTTTTCTTATTCAAAATTCAGAAGCTGCTAAAAGTTCAATTGAAGCTGGATTAGGTGTTGATGTATACTTAATGTCAAAAGCATTAAATAATAAACCTATAATAGAAATTGAAGGTTATAAATTCCAAACAGATTTACTTAATTCATTTGATAACGAAATTCAAGAAGCATTTTTATTTAGTTCTTTAACTAGTCCTGCTAATGAAGCTGACGATAATAGTGACGTAGAAGTTGTTGATAATGTTGCTATTTTAACAAATATGTTAACAGCATGGAAATCAGGAGATATTGAAGGATTAGAAAAATGTATTGGATTTGATGAGAATAATGTTGATGAGTTTAATAAGAAATTTTTAGTTGAAAGAAATGAACATATGTATGAAAACGTATTGAATTATCTTAATGATGAAGAAGGTAAAACTTACTTCGTTGTAGTTGGTGCAGGTCATATGGTCACTAATAGTGGTATTGTTAAAAAATTGGAAGATAAAGGATATGAAGTAGAACAAATAAAATAACATGAATTTATTTTCAGCTAATAGATTGATTATTTGAATGTTATGGTTACTAGTACATATAAGCTTTGCAGAATTCTATTTGATTTCTGCAAAGCTTATTATTAATTACTCAACTTTACCATTCAATAGATGCTATGACTTAAATTACTACTGTAACTGAAATTAGAAATTATAGACTGTATCACATATTAATGTTATACTACTAGAAACTGGAAGCATAAAGAATATAGGAGATGATAATTTTGTTACCTAGAAAAAAATACTACGAAAATACTGCCAATACCTTAATAAAACAATTCAACAAAAGAAATATTGAAGCGCATTATTTTGAAGATATAAATAGTGCTAAAGAGAAGATTCTCGACATAATTGAAGATGGTTCTACTGTTTCATGGGGTGGATCCATGACTTTAGAAGAAATTAATCTGATTGATGATTTAAAACAAGGCGATTATAATCTGTTAGACAGAAGTACTGTAAAAAGTCGCAAAGAAGTTAAAGAAATATATGATAAAGCAATGAGTTGTGATTATTTCTTAATGAGCTCTAATGCAATTACTCTAGATGGTAAATTAGTTAATATTGATGGTACTGGAAATAGAATCGCAGCTCTTATATATGGTCCGAAAAACGTAATTATAGTAGCAGGTATGAACAAAGTTGTTCTTGATGAAGATACTGCTTTTAAAAGAGTACGTAATGAAGCTGCACCAATTAATGCTGTAAGACTTAATCGAAACACTCCATGTTCTCACACAGGAAAATGTGCAGATTGTCTGAGCGATGATTGTATTTGTTGTCAAATGTTGGTAACAAGAAAATCATTAATTCCTAATAGAATAAAAGTTATTCTTATTGGTGAAGAATTAGGTTACTAATTTTTGCTAAATATCATTAATTCATACTAAATTTCTAAATATTGACATTAATATATATGTGTGGTAACATCAATCATTGATTAATACATATATATTTTAATCCTTATTTAAGAAAGGCGGTTATATTATGAAACAAATAGTTAAAAAAATAACTATATTATGTATGGCTCTTGTTTTATGTTTATCAACACTAAATCTACAAGTGGCATATGCAAATGAAGAACCTATCAACCAACCTGTCAATCAACCTGAACAACCAAGTATGTGGGCCTTAGAGGATGTTCAAATGTTAAGTATCTATGATATTATTGATTTGTCAATGTTTTCTGATTACAATGCTTTTATAACTAATAGAGAATTATATACTGTAGGTATAAGACTTTATGAAAAGATAACAGGTGAAAATGTTACTGATGAAGATATATCAATAGATGATATGGCTCTCATTAAAGCTTCTTACAAAGTTTTCAATGTATTCTTGCAACAAAGCGATTTAAATCTTATAACTACAAGAAAAAATGTTGTTGATGTTTTATACGGTGTTATTAAAAAATCAGCACCAACATTTGAATATAATTATGATTATATTGTAGATTATGAAGATATCACTCCTTCTGACAATGTTGATAGTGTAAAATATCTTGTTTCTAATAGATTATTAAATGGAGTTAGTGACGAAAGATTAGAACTTAACAATTCTTGTACTAAAGAACAACTTTTTGCTCTAGCAAGTAGAACATATTATTATGTTATTCAGAAATTAGATAAAGCTGCAAAAGGTCTTTTTTGGAAAGTAGAAGGAGAAAAAAGTACAGTTTATTTACTTGGTTCTATTCATATAGCCGATTCCAGCATCTACCCAATGAATGATGATATATTAAATGCTTATGATTCTTCAGATGCTCTTTCTGTTGAAGTTGATATATTCGGCAGCGCAGAAGGATTAGCTTACATGCAGGAAAAGATGGTTTATCAAGATGGTACTACAATAGATCAGGTTCTATCAAAAGAAACTTATAAATTATATGTTGATAAGATGGAAAGTCTTGGTATTAAAAAAGAGCAATATGATGTATTAAAACCTTGGAGTGCAGCATTTTTTATTCAAAATTCAGAAGCTGCTGAAAGTTCAATCCAAGCTGGACTAGGTGTTGACGTATTTTTAATGTCAAAAGCATTAAATACTAAACCTATAATAGAAATTGAAGGTTATAAATTCCAAACTGATTTATTTAATTCTTTTAATGATGAAATTCAAGAAGCATTCTTACTCAGTTCTCTAATCAGTCCTGAAAATAATACTGACAGTAATAGTGACGTTGAAGTTCTTGATAATGTCGCTGTTATAACTAATATGTTAGCAGCTTGGAAATCCGGAGATATTAAAGGAATAGAAAAATACATTGTATTTGATGAGAATAATGTTGATGAATTTAATAAGAAATTTTTAGTTGAAAGAAATGAACATATGTATGAAAACGTATTAAATTATCTTAACGATGATGAAGGAAAAACTTACTTTGTTGTAGTTGGTGCTGCTCATATGATTACTAATAGTGGTATCGTTAAGAAATTGAAAGATAAAGGATATGAAGTTGAGCAAATAAGATAAATTGATATTTTTTACTGTTGTTAGTAACGGTTGGCTATTTATAATAATGGCTAACCGTTACTAACAGTATTTGCTATAATCCGTTATAGCTGATATTAGGGACATTAGAAAAATTATTTGGTGCTCACCTAATCATCAATTTCTTCAGCTGCTATATTATCCTTTAAGAACATTATCAACTGTTCACTAGCTTTTTTACTTGGCATTATTGCCATCAGCACAATAGGAATTATAAAAAACATCGTAACTAATATTTCTACTATTCCTGTGTAATATATCATGGACAGCATTTTATTAGTTACTCCCCATAAAAATATAAATGCTATTATTATCCATATATAAACAAATAATCGTAAATTAAGTAATCTAGTGGTGATTTTTGCTTTTATTAGAGTGTCCCCATCTTGTTCATATACAACTCCTATAATTTCTTTACTGAAACTGTTCTTAGTATATGCTTTCCTATAGAAATATCTAAATCTATTATTAGAAATTTCGCCTGTAAATACATTCTCATTCCAATGACTTTTCCAATCTTTTACCAATTTATTATTCAGTTTTGTACTCACTTCTTCAATACTTAATTTTGTTTTCAGTTTAACAACCATAAAAACTCCTGATTTATATTTATTTATCTAGATGTTTCGAGAACCCCCCCCCTCCTCTAACTAGGAGGGAGATGAATCGGAACGGTTTTTAATCTTTAACTCCTGCTTGAGGGCGAATATATTTCTCAATCATTTCTATTGTTGCTCCTCCAGTTGTTAAAATGCAATAACTTCTACTCCAAAATACGGGTTTACAGTAATATTCTTTTAAATATTCACTATGTTTTTTCCTAATCAGTCTTGAAGAAACAGTCTTTAGAGTATTAACTAATTTTGCTAATTCCACTTGGGGAGGTGTTTCAAATAGTAAGTTCTTTGTTAATACATTTGTGTCTATATTTAGTTATTACAACCAAATGATATTTTAGATTGTATATTGAATGTCTATTACTTTTGAATTCACTATCATTCATCTAAAAAACTCCTTTACAACTAAATTGAATTGCGATATAATTATAACATAAGGAAGAGGGAAAATCTATGAAAATCAATAAAGCTTTCAAATATAGAATATATCCTAATAAGGAACAACTGACTTTAATTCATAAAACCTTCGGCTGTACTAGATTTGTATTCAATCGTTTTCTTAATCAAAGAATTGAATTATACAAGAATGAAGAAAAATCAACTACTTATGTTAATCAAGCTAAAGAGTTAACAGCTTTGAAAAAAGATTTAACTTGGCTTAAAGAAGTGGATAGTGTTTCTCTTCAATCTGCACTTAGGAATTTAGATACTGCTTTTAAGAATTTCTTTCAAAAAAGAGCTAAATATCCTAGATTCAAATCTAAAAGAAACAATATCAAATCTTATACAACCAAAAACACTAACAATTCAATAAGAATAGAAGGCAGTATGTTGAAGTTTCCAAAATTAGGATTACTAAAAACTAAATTTCATAGAGAAATACCTAGGAATCATAAAATATTATCTGCTACTATAAGTCAAGTACCTACAGGTGCTTATTTTGTAAGTATTACTACTGAATTTGAAAAAGAAATAATTCAAGTTCCAAGTAACGGCAACATAGTAGGTTTAGATTTTTCAATGAAAGAACTGTTTGTTAGCTCTGAAAACCAAAGAGCCAAGTATCCTAGATTTTTTCGTATGTTAGAAGCTAAACTTATCAAGGCACAAAGGAAATTATCACGTATGGCAAGGTTTTCGAATAATTGGTATAAACAAAAGATTAAAGTAGCAAAAATACACTATAAAATCAAAAATTCAAGATCGGATTTTTTACATAAACTATCTACTCAATTAGTAAATAAATACAATGCTATAGCGATAGAAGACCTAAATATGAAAGGTATGAGCCAAGCATCTTGCCTAGAATTATTCTTTCTTTATATTATGTACCTTAAATTGAATGCCCATAATCACTCTATATAATAATGGGAACAATATAGATATTATGATAACTCCCACAAGTGCTTCAATTTGCAAAGTAAAAATTACATTTGAGACTGCCATTAATATGAAAAAAACATAAAAACCTTCAGAGAATTTGGCAGTAACTCTAAGATACTTCATGATAAATTCATCTTTTAATTTTACCTTATCACGTATAAAGTCAACTAAAAAAAGCTTATCCAGATATTCCCTAAGTCTACTGAAATACCTATGTTTCATGACCAATATAAAAATACCAATTGGTAATAGCAACATTATTATCATAATTAAATTATCCATCTAATACCTCCATTAATTGTTTTTGTATTTTATTTAATATTGTAATTATTAAGCCTATGCTTCTTCTCTAATACGAATTTTGCCGGTAAAAGGAAAAAACATATTATACATAAGCTATAGAGAAAATCTAACGATACTAATGACATATATGAACCGATAGTTGTAGTATCTGTTAGTGCATGCATTATAGTGATAAAATCAATTATAGCACAGATAAATCCAGATATCATAGTCACTTTTATCATTAAATCAAAAACAAATATACCTTTTTTTATCTCATTGTTACTAGATTTTTTATCCTTTTTAAAAATAATAGTTAAGGCACTTCTAAAATCTTTAAAACTTCCAGTTGCAAATAATAATGAAATGTTAAATCCAATTATTACTGTAAGTGTTGTAATATCAATAAAGTAACCTAAATCATTACTAATTAATATTTTGGTGATTAATATTATAATAGTAATTATAATACCTAATGCAAACATACAGTTCCCCCCTAATGTCAAATCTAAATCATATATAACTATACTTGTATAATTCAATATGATATATAGATGATTCCATCCAAATTAATGGATTATTCTACTATTTTATATGTAATACTAAAAATATACAACTGAATACTATTATACCAAATATATGATTAAAAATCTTAAGCAAACTTAAAAGATTGTTCCCTCCATTATTTTGGAAACCAAGGAATACAACGATTCACCTTTGACTTGTAAAGTAAATATTCTTCACCAAATACTTTCTCCAAAACATTCTCTTCTTTTCTGATAATTATACTTAAAAGCAACCAATAGATAAAAGGAAATATCAATAGTACCATATTATTTTGAAGAAATAATACTCCTGTAAATGCAATTGCAAAAGCTGAATATATGGGATTACGTACCCAAGCATAAATACCTGTTGTTACTAGTTTGTTCTTCACAATATTTTTATTGATTCTTGATACCAAAACAGCTTGTACCCATATGATAATTCCTAAGACAATTAATATGATTCCAAGAATAATTGATGGAATCTTCATCACATGAAATTGTCCAAATGAAAAACATTTTAATTTTCCAATATATATTGCACTAATTGTCAGTATCAATATAAGTATAACATATATTGGACCAACTCCGGAATGTGACATTTGTTTTTTGTTATTCATGATTTTACCTCCTAAGTTCTACGTAGTTATGTACTGTACCTCATGTAAATCCAAATCCACTATAACGCTTCTCACATCTGACTTACTTAAATATATTTCTTCACCATTCGTTCCATAAACATATGCTATTGGTATTGAGATACCACAGTTTCTATATGATCCATCGGCATGGCTCGTCCCTATTACATAGCAGTTGTATTTCTTAGCTAATCCTTGTGCTCTACAAGTCCATTCCGTATATTGTTCTTCACTGAACATACCGACTCCTATAGGATTAAATATTGCTTCCACACCACTGAAATCTATGTTGTCCAAAAATATTTCACAACATAACATATATCCCACCTTCAATCCCAACACATTGGTTATGGAAGGTTTTAATAATGGACCTTCAATAAGTGACTTCTTCCTTAGTAATACTTTATCTCCATTTTCATCTATCACTACTGCATGATCCTTTTCCGTAACACTATCCAAATAGCTAGAAAGAATTGGCTTACCATATTTTCGCGCAAGTATACATGCATCATACAATAACTTTTCATTAGCTATATAACCCTCTGGAAAAACAAGAATATCAAAATCATGATTTTCAATTTGAGACTTCAACAATTTTATATCTTCACTTCTATATGCTTGTGATATTAATATTTTCATATAATGTACAACTCCAATCCTATTTTGATATAGATATAACCCATTCTATACTTTTAAGTTTTAAATTCAAGCTTTCAGCTAATTTAATCGAACTACTGTTACTTTCTTCTACTAAATATATGGGTATTATATTATTCTTAACACACCAGTTTATACATGCTTTAACAACCTCTTTACCATATCCATGGCGTTTGTAATCATCATTAGTGAAAACTACTATGTTTCCTCCACCATTATATATGTCTGAAATAAAAGCTGTAGATGCTATTCTATTATATTTAATAATAACGAACTGTCTTTTTTCAAGTAAAATTGCTTTCTTTCTGATAATATAATCCTCTATATTGATATTTGTATTAAAACTTAGACTTCTAATAATATCTTCAGTTAATGTGTTAGCGACTGTATAATATTTTATACTTGTAATTTCATCAATTGAATACTTTCGCATTTTCCTTAATCTATAATAATTACCATTTTGATTGAGAACTTTAAATATACTGTATATAGATTCTATGGTTCCATCAAATTTATCCTTACATATGTTAAAGAATTCATAAGAACAGGAGCATACAATATATCGGTTATATTCTACAAAAATAATAGGATAAAGATACTTTCCATTTAAAGGCATTTCTCTGTATTCTGATTTAACAACTATAATATTTTTCATTATATTACTAGAATTGATACCTAAATATCCTAGATAATATTCATCAAATCTAAACATACATTCTCTCTTTCTTTTTTACTCAAATATTTTCTTAGAAATTGCAAGCAATAATTCAACTTCCTTTTCAACTAAATTGCAATCTTTATATGTTATTATTCAAAAATATTTACAGCATATGTTACATATTCTCTATCAAAATGATATCCTAATTTTTCAGCTAAAGCTACAGATGCCTTATTAGCTGCATCCCAACTGGGATAAATCCCTCTATCTAAGCATTCAAGTATTAACTTTGAAGCACATATATGTGCCAAACCTTTTCTACGATATTTTTTCTTTGTATCAATTTCAATCTCAATTCCCTTATCATATACAGTATAAGAAGAGGCTCCAGAGACAATTTTATCGTTATGAAGTATAACAAATCCGATTCCATATTTCTTATAATCATCATAAGTAGGAAATTGTGAACATAAATCCTCTAACCATGATTGTTTTAAAACTTGGTTATATAATTCTTCATCTATCTTTCTTATCTTATATTGTGAAGAGAGCTTTTCAACATTTGCACTCAATTTTGATATATCAAATACATCTTTTTCCTTCTTAATTGAATAACGCATAAATCGGTCGAATTTACCCGCATATTCCATCTCTATTAGATTTTCCCATTCATTGGTTGGTGGAATCATTAAAATATCCTGTGATGAATAATATTCTGGAATGTTATTTACAAGATCTTTATTAGGAATTCCTGATAAAAAACAAAAATCTCCTGTAATAATCTGAGCTGATTTTGGATTATCTATATTATCAGTCCACGCATCTCCCATATAACCTTGTAAGCATGACCATATAAGAGTATCTTCCCAACCATTAAATAAAGGGGCAATTTTATTCATTTCTTCTTTTTTTAAGTGATACATTTTTCATTCCTCCCTTGTCATATACTTAAAATAATATCTTTACCAATGATTCCAATGAACTTTAGAAGAATCATATCTTGGTAATATTGGTTTTTCTTCATCAGGATAACCTAATGCTATTAAGTTAACTGGTATAATCTTCTCTGGAAGCGAAAAACAACTGATTATATATTCATATGCACTACAAGTTTTTAACAAACCGATCCATGCCGAACCAACACCTAATCCGTACGCTGATAATAATATGTTTTGAGTTGCAGCAGAACAATCTTCTATAAGGAACTTATTGATACCTTCAACATTTTTATCCCCGCAAACTACTATACAACAAGTAGCTGTTTTGAATGTCTTATGATTACTATCATCTGCTATTTTATGCAAAAAAGCTGAATCATCTGATACAATAAAATGACAAGGCCTTTTCCCCTTAGCATTGGGTGCACAAAAACCAGATTCTAATAATATTTGTATTTTCTTTTTCTCTACTTTTCTGTCTGTAAATTGTCGTATAGTACTTCTTTCTCTAATTGCTTGTAATATATCAATTTTGCATTTAGGAACATCTAAACTAATTCTGTTACCTGAATTGTGTAACGCTACTTTATCTAAATCCATTTCAACATCAATCTCTAAATCACTTCCTACAAAACCCACCCTTTTTTGTAACATTTTATTAGCCATTAAGATATATTTACCATTACCTCTAGAGGTAAGCTTTTCTCTAAATTCTAAGTTGTTGATTGTACCAAACACCCTAATAGTACCTTTTTTTATATCAAATACTTTACTTGCATCAAATGGTATTTCAAAAAATGTAAATCTTCCACTTTTCTTTAATATCGCACTAAAAGATTTCATCTTGTGTTTCGCCCCCTCTATTTCCAACCTTACTATTTGTTTTTACTTATCTTTATAATATATCATTATATATCTGCAAAACAATAATCTTTTTAGTTTTATTTGTCCATTACTCTGAATCATTAATATTATTATTTTTTCAATAAAATATAATCTAAATACGCAGATTTATATTCTTCTCTTTCATTAATTTTTCTTCTAATTATTCTTTTTTCATTATATATAATATCAAATCCATGAAAAATTTTCTTGACTTCTTCATCTTTATAATGACAATAAATAACTTCTTCCCCATTCTCAATATTTCTGAATTCCCCATGTGCTATTTGAACACCTTTATCAAAAGTATCACAATCTTCACTTAAGAAATTAACATAACATAATCCACCATGTTTTAGTACTCTATAAAACTCTGCTAAAGCAACTGAAAAGTCGACTTTTCTCATATGTACAGATGTGTTATAAGAATACAAAAAACTAAAGAATTCATTTTTAAAATGGATATTAGTCATATCACCTTCAATGATATTTAAATCTATACTTTTCGAATTACAAAATTCATTAACCTTTTTTAGTTGTTCTTTACATATTTCAATTCCATAAGTTTCATATCCAAACTCATGAAATAATGAAAGTGGTGGGTTAGAACCACCTGCACCACAATCAAGTACAACCTTTTCAAGAGAACTTGCGTTGCAATATTTCAAAAAATTATATAATGGAAAAGCATTTATAAGATTATGCATAAATCTACCTTACTTCCCTTCCTACAACAGCCACATATATTACAAATTCATTATCACCATCAACTTTAACTATTTTGTCAATTGTACTTTGTTTATAAGCTGAAATGGCACAGCACCCACAACTTATTGCTTCTGATGCCAAATATAGATTTTGACATGCATGTCCAGCTTCTATTGCAATCATCTTATGGGATACAATAGAATATCTATATTCCATTATATACGGTATTGCTGTCCATATAAATGTAACAGCGCTATTATACATTTGATTGAATATTGCATTATCTATTTTTTCACCCAAATTCGATTTTGAGTCAATTAATACCAATTCATTAGTATAAGGCAAATATAGATATAACCCTTCTTGGATATCCCCTACCCTATTAATAAAGATATATGTATTTAGACAATATCTTCCTCCAGCAGATGGTATGGTCCTATGTAAGCTACCATCCTTATGTTTATTACCTCCACATGTTCCCCATACTAAATATGATAGTTCTTGAAATGATAAGAATTCATTACTAAAATGTCTTGTACTTTTTCTTCTTTCAATACATTCAGAAAGTGTTTTCTTACTGATTAGGTCCACTCCCTCTAGATCTAATTTTATTTTAATGTTATCATCATAATTCTTTTTTAAGTCTTGAAATTGTATTCCCAAACCCTCATTTGATTTTTGGGGATTCCATAAATTCCAATCGGGTTTCAGCATATTTCTTCCATTTTCAATAATAGAGTCCAAGTACTCTTTTGTAATTTTCATATTTTTACCTCCTCTATACAATGTTTGATTTTATCTAGCTTATTGGGTAATAAAATTCTTTTCCATTATTATAAATTTATAATCATTGCCCCTTATGTTCCATACTTGATCCTCAACAAACTCAAATCCTAGTTTTTCATATACACGTCTAGCTCTCTTATTAAAATCAGCAACTGCTATTCCAAGTTCATTAAATCCAAGTGTTTTTCTTCCATGTTCAATTATAGCCTTACAAAATGTCAATCCATGCCCTTGACCAGTTAAACTTGGTTTCATCTGTACACCAACAGCATAAAATAGTACTCCATCATCACCAACATCATAGAATTCGCAATTACCAACCAATTCATTCTTTTCATTATAAACCGAAAAGGCTTTATCTGAACCAGTTAAGCTTTTGATATTATCAATTTTTTCTTGTTGAATTGCATTATCATAAAAACTATATTCCCCTTCATAACTCCATGTTAAAAATTCTTGTGTATCACTTTCTGTTCTTATTCTTAATTCAAAATTCATATTTCTATCTTGTATAATGAACTAATAAGGAAACTCAATATACATTTTCCTTTCTTATTATTTTCTTCATAATTATATTGCGACACTGTAGATTATTTCACCTAACGTACCATATCCCTTACTAACTGAACAAAACCTTCAGATTAATATAATTTTTATATTGATTTTAGTATGCAAATATATGTAATAAATTCTTTACCATTAGGCAAACTAATATTTTCTTTACACTCTATATCCATATCCAGCATGTCAAAAATATCTTCTAATTCTTTTTCTATAACCTCTTTTGATATACTGGATAATACATTAAGTGAGCTCACTCCAGTATTACTCACGAATCGTCTATCATTACTTCTTTGTATGACGATATTTAATCTACTTATGTTCCTCATCATCTTCTTAATTTGACTCAAAACTCTATAACAATCAACATATTCTAAGAAAAGTGCACAAGAAATAAAATCAATTGTATCTATTTTCAAATCTTCTTCATTCATATCACAGCATATTAATTCTAAATCATAGTTTTTTGTTTTAAATCTACTTCTACATATATCTAAGTAACTCTTATTAATATCTACACCAATAACTTTTTTAGTTATTCTATCATCAATATGCTCGAAACAGTTACCACCTGTACATCCTAAAACTAATATCGACTTAGGCTTATATCTCTCTACATTCTTTTTAAATATTTTATTCAATTCTTGTAATTGATACACTGATGTATCTTTCATATGTCTTTCATAATCATCATGTGGTACAGTTAACCATGGATTCATTGGTTACTCCTTTCATAATTTCATTACTCGGAATATTTTATATTGTGATTTATATCATTCTTAGGAAAATTTCATCTTATTATTATGGAATCAAATAATATTATGACAATCTTTGTGTATCCATCATACTATTTCTATAAATTTTATATCCAACTATTATAATTCCAACTATTAAAATTACTGTCGCTAACAATCCACCTTCTGGTCCAAATGAACCTCCTGTTAATACATTGTTTCCAATAGTCTTTATTTGAAATATTGTACTACTTGTACTTGAAACTCCACTAACGTTAAATTCATATATATTACCTAACGCTAAATTCCAACCGAAATGACAACCCCAAACACCCCAAAGACAATCTTCACTTATTGCATATAAAGCAAAGAAAACACCTGA
Source organism: Vallitalea longa (assembly GCF_027923465.1). Lineage (NCBI taxonomy): Bacteria > Bacillati > Bacillota > Clostridia > Lachnospirales > Vallitaleaceae > Vallitalea > Vallitalea longa. The sequence goes on along the minus strand of NZ_BRLB01000004.1, from coordinate 111,634 downwards.
TAAAAATATATTCATAAAAGATAATACAGTAACATTAGGAGTAAATAAATGTATCATTCCAAATACAATTGAAGTAGTAAATATAGCTAATGTAATATTATACTTTGCTCCTAATAGAGGTATCAACCACCCTCTAATACCTATCTCCTCTGAAACACTTTGAACAATCCATCCTGACACTATTAATACTATTCCTATGAATGTATTCATGTTTAAATTAATACCTTTTCTTATTTCTATTTGTATTGATCCTGTAAATAGCAATATAATAGTTATTACTGAAATTGCAAATATACCTATTAAAAAACCTATTAAAAATTTATATGATTTTTTATATCTAAATCCTAAAGTCCTAATTTTTCTTCTTTCAACAAACTTTACCCATGTAAAAAATACAATAATTTGAAAACCACATGTTATAATCCTTCTTAAAGATATATATTTTTTTTCAATATCTACAAATTGTAATATATACTTAGATATAAATCTACCTAAAACGAAACTTACAGTCCATAATACAAAAAAAATAAATATTATTAGAAATCCATTTGATAAAAATCTATTATACTCCAAGTTACCATACAAATTTTTTTGTTTCAATTTAGTAAAGTTCATTTAGTAAATCCTCTCCATTTTAAAGTTTCCTCTTCCAGCAATCTATCAAATGATCATCCACCATTCCTATTGCTTGCATATAGGCATACATAATAGTAGACCCCACAAATTTCATGCCTCTTCGTTTTAATTCCTTTGATAGCCTGTCACTTATTTCAGTATTCACTGGAACTTCTTCAAGACTTTTATATTGATTAACAATCGGCTTATTTCCAACAAAAGTCCATAAAAATGCATCAAAACTTCCAAATTCTTTCTGAATATCAAGAAACACTCTTGCATTAGTTCTTGCAGAATAAATCTTCAATTTATTACGAATGATTTTTTCATTATGGCGAAGTAATTCCAATTCTTCATCAGACATATCTGCAACCCTAACAGGGTCAAAGTTTTTAAAAGCTTCTCTATAACCTTCTCTTCTTTGTAGGATAGTAAACCAGTTTAAACCTGCCTGGGCCCCTTCCAATATCAGAAATTCAAACAGTATAAGGTCATCATGAACAGGGACACCCCATTCTTCATCATGATATTTTGCATATAGTTCTTGCCCCTCTTTAGATCCAAAACATCTTTTCATAATTTCACCTCTTTCTTATTTCTATCTTCGTCACTAGACTCTGTAATACTAAAGTTTACTGTCTATATTTTTCTTTATATAATTGATAATGTCATCTTGATATAATTCATATCTGTGTCTTGGTACTATCAAACCATTTTTCCACATTATATTTAATTCTTCAAAAGATATAAATTTTGCATCTACAACTTCTTCAGCTTGTAACTCTAAATCATCTAATACTACATCTTGCCTAGTGATATATGTATCTACGAATCTATCTTTTAGTCGAATTGTATGAATTAATAAAAGCTGTTCATTGCTGGCATTTATCCCCACTTCTTCTGACAATTCCCGTAAAGCACCAACCTTACTACTCTCACCACAAATAACAGAACCACCTGTACATTCCCATAATAACCCAAATGTTTTCTCTTGATGCCTTTGTGTAATTAATATCTCACCCTTGCTGTTAATCGTCCAAATATCGACCACAATATGATATTCACCCTCAGATATTGGTATACCTATAACATGAGTTTTATTTAGCTTAGCTCTATTTTCATCATATAGGTCCCATAATTCCATTATTTCATCTACTTTCCAACTTTTCTCTACAAATTTCACCTTAACAATTACTATATAAGATTAAACATTACTGCTATAGATGAAATAATATTACCTAAACCATGTATCATCCAACTTGATATAATTGAACCACCAGATTGCTCTTCATTAAACCATCCACTAACCCATCCTGATAAACCAGTTAATAAAATAATAATTATACTTCCGAATACTCCTGCAATCGAGTAAAAAAATATCCCATGCATTAATCCAAACAATAAGCCTTGAATGACATTTCCAATTCTGAATCCAAATTTGTTTATAAATCTTTTAGCTAAAAATCCCCTAAAGAAAATTTCCTCAGATAAACCTGTTTGGATAAAGGAAAATATTAATGCTGGAATTAAGGCAGAAACACCTTTACCTTCAAATTGTGATGTTGCATTATATGATGTATCAACAAACAACGGTAATATTCCAAATATTGTTATTAACGAGATTAACAGCATTATAAATATTGTTAGCACATATTTTTTCTTATCTTTAATAATTATTTTTCTTAATCCTATCCATTGCAGAAAAGAAGAATTTTTTCTATCGCTAATAATCCACCATAAAAATGGAATTATCGAAAGTATAATGACCTGAATAATAGCATTTATTAATAAACTAATACTTTCCATCTTATTACCTCTAACCTCTACATTTTTTCAATTTATATTTAATCGACCTTTTAATATTTCTTCTACAACTTCACAAAAATCTTTTGGATTATCTAAAAAGGGTAAATGTCCTGCTTTTTTTATTAAAAACATCTTTTTGTCAGGTGCTGTTATTGAGTTGAAATATTCCTCTATCATTATATGTGGTGGTATACAATCACTATCTCCCGAAATGAAATATACTGGAACTTGATAGTTCTTTGGATACTCATTTATATCAAAGTGAAAGAAAACATATTCATCTAACATAACACCATATTTGAAGCGATTGTCTAAATTACTATTTTTTAGAAGGAATTTCAAATCCCTTAGTGACATTTCGGATGAAGTAAAATATAACCACATTGTTTTAATAGGTGACATTTCATCACTACATGTAAGATATTGGGCTATGAGCTTACGCATTTTTATAAAATCCATCATAAATTCTTTATTAACATTTTTTTGTCGGGATATTTTATTCCAAGTATCTTGTAAGTTATTTATATATTCTATTTTACTATCTGATTGTGCCATATCTATTGCTGTTTTAAAAGCTAACTCTTCTCCCTTCATTGCATTGATACTTTGTCCAATACCAATATAAGCAGAAATCTTATCAGGATATTTCAAGCAATATTGTGTACCCAAAACAGTTCCCCATGAGTGACCCATGAGTATAATCTTCTTTTGTCCAAATCTATTGGATAAATATGATATTATTTCATCAATATCATTTATCATAATCTCAGGAGAGATATCCGTTTTATAATTCATGTGAGGATTTTCGAAAAAAGTCCTTCCACTACCACGTTGGTCCCAATTAACAAATGTGAAACTCTTTTCAAGGGTCTTCTGATAATAAGGTGCTATATAAGCATTGGGATTGCCCGGTCCACCATGTAAGAACAAAATTATTGGATTATTCTTATCCTTTCCTCGTATCTGTAAATATTGCTTAATCTTACCTATTTCAACATATAGATTTTGTTGCATTCCATTTTCAGTGGTGATTTTAATTCTATTTGCATTAATCCTTCTTGCTATAAAGATAATACAAATAATTATAACTATTAGTATTAAAATTGAAATAACTAGCCCTCTAACTAAATATAATACATTTTCCATAACTTACACCTTTCATAATTTTCTTCTTAAAATAAATATCCTGTAGATGACTAGTCAATATCATATAACGCAGCATATACTTACTATAGTAATTTTGTTTTCTTTTCAAATAACATGATCTTAACAGAACCATCCATATATTCTTTTACAATATTATACCCCATTTTTTTATAAAAGTAATGATTTCTCTTCTTATCCGCAGGGGTTTCTAAAGTCCACACAGTTGCATCTGGAAATTCATTTTCAATAACTCTAAGCGATTCTTGTCCTATTCCTCTATTCTCATAATCGGGAATGACACAAAGGCAATTAAGGTGATAGGTATTATCATTATTATCAGTTATACTAATGTTTCCAACTATTTTATTATCACACAATATATTATACATTATCTTTTTAGATATACTTTTCATCATATTTTCTTTTGCTATATTATATCCTGGACAATAGCCATACTTAATGAAATCTGAGTAGAAACATTTATTTCTTATACGAATTATTTCACAAGCATCATATACTTTAGCCCTTTCAAAACTAATATTCATGGTTACAACTCCCTTTAATTAATATATGTTATTATCATATATATTACAACTATTACTCTTACTTAATTAACCTATGTATATTAGTTTGATTTTAACTTAATGGGTATAAATGTTTCCATCTGTGCCCATCCTTGTGCTTTTATAATCTCTGATGGTGTAATAATATGTCCCATAGCATAATGATTCTTACGAATATCTAGTTCAAAAACATCTGAATTCTCAATATAACTCAATGCTTGGTTATATAACTTGCTATCCGTTTCTTCATCTCCATCTTTAAAAACATATGTTAAATAGTAACCCCCTTCAAAATCAACGACTTCATTTCCACCATCATCCATATCCTCACTCAATGCCCACCACCATACCATACCTTGTTTTTCTTCATCAAAAAACAAGAAATCTCTAGGCATAAAACTATCTCTTTTAGAAAGCTTAACTGAAGAAAAATACTTATCAAACTTTCCTAAAATACCATTTATTGAAAAGTCAGATTCCTTGTCTACGCCAGATGATGCTACTTTAAATGATGGTAATGATATTATTCTATACTCCATAAAAAATTCCCCCTTGTATTAAATTAATTAATAATTTCTTATATATAAGCATTGTGGTAATGCTATATTATTATAGGTATATCATTTCAATTGTTTACTACTTCCCAGACTAATTAAATAGGCAATACTGTGATAAGGTATCCTCCAGCAATTAAACTTACTATGTTTGCTACTAGAGAATATATAATAGCCCTTTTTTTATGCTCATTGATTAATATTGGGAACATAATCATTTCTGTCAAAAATACAAAAAACTCTCCAAAAATCAAAGTAAATATCAAATAACTTGACATTAGGGAACATACGTTATTCAACCAAATATTTAATGCACCCTGAGTTATTAAATTGATGACTATAAATACAATCCAACTTCTTTTTCTTCTAAAACCAAAAAGCCAAAAAATAATACCTTCAAGTAAAAGGGTAATCAACAACCGTATCGCCACTAAAATTACAGAACGAAATGGATATTCACCAGGTGTAAACTCTTGAGTAGACATATCTAGTGTTAACACTTTATTATATCTCTTTATAGGTTCATTGAATGTACATTCAAAACTCTCACCATTAGATGTAACTATGAATTTATAATTACCATTAACCCGCATGTCGGATGAATAAAAAACATAATAACCTTCCCATGCAACTCTCTTAACTTTTGCTTCTGATCTATTTTCACTTGAAACCAACACAATTGAAAGATCAGCTGGAGGATTATTGATAAGTATTACCAACGATGGTGGTTCAGCGGAATTTGCATATGTTGTAAGTGAAATCAATATCGTCATACTACATAATATAACTACCAATATGAAACATTTACAACTCTTTTTCATACTAACACACCTCCATTAAGTGCTCTTTATAACTCTATCTACTTAATTTGATAGTATTTTATTCATTATCAATCTAACATACTCATCTTAATCTCCTCCCTAGTGTATAATCATGCACTAAATACTATCCTCTTAACCAATTCTGAACTTCTACAAAATTTCCTTCTGGATCTTTTGCATACACTACAGTTAATAACCCCATTCCCTCATATTCTTTCTTAACAATCTCTCCAATCTGAGATCCTCCATGCTTGATTAGATTTTCAAGCACTTCCTCAACTGAATCGACATGAAATGCAATATGAGCAAAACCCTTGCAATTAATTGATTGTCTTCTTTTATTCTTGTCTTCTGGCTCATACTCAAAAATCTCAAGAGTTGGACCCGTTTCACTACCAGGAAGACGTAAATGTATACCTCTTACTCTCACACTATCTATTTCGGTTAATTTATCAATCCATTCACCAGATAAATCTCTTTCTGGTAGAACTGGCTCGCAATTAAATACTTTACAATAAAACTCTGCAAGTTTTTCCCAATCATCCGCAATTATATTAGTGTGGATGTACTTAATATTATTACCTCTCATAACTACACCTTCACTCCTTTTAATATTTTATACATTGATAGCTATTTACATAACTAGCCAACCATAACATACGATATTCTAGATATCAACAAGACACACAATGTTATTCTCTCTAAAAGTTTAAATTGTCTTATTAAGATTCGTCAGATGTTACATCTTTTCTATCATAATAATTATTTATCGTACTACTAGCATTATTACCAAACCCTTGCTTGGCAGGTGAAATTATAAAACCAAACACCATGCCCATAAAAAATGTTAATAGTGATAATGTAAAGATTTCTCTTTTTTTCATTTTTATTCTCCTCTCTATTAATTACAATACTATATATTCATTGGTACAATAACTACCAACTATTTAGTCACATTAAGAATGTATTCTTCTGTATCTCTACTATTTCTAAGAGTTATTGTTTTATCTCTATATTGATTTAACCTTAAGTCTAAATCATTTCTTCCTGTTTCATAATCGTATAAGGCTCTAAACATAAATTTTAGCATACGCAAACTTGGTCTATACAAACAATCTTCTAGACCTATTTTTTGCTTAATATATCTTGTGATAATTCTTTTCTTTCTAATTAGTATACTAGGTTGTAGATTGATGATGACTTCAGCCTTTTCCATACCTTCTCTAAATGATTTCCTACCAGCATCTTCAATTATCCATTGTTGCTTATTAATAAGTTGAGAAAACATTTCTTTTATTTCATCATCATATCTTCTAATATTGCCCCACTCTTTATTAGTCTTATCTTTTATATGTACTATTCCATCAAGATGAGTACAAGGAATACCTAAGACATTTGATAATTTTTTTGAAAAAATTGTTTTACCGCTTGCTACAGAACCAACAATATATATTTTATATCTATCACCATCTTTTTATTTCTATATTGATTCATTACCTTAAAATTAACTTATTATTATATAACTATTATATCTTATAATGTCACAACGTTTTTTATGTTCCTTACATTTTCAGAAATTATATCCGTTTAGTCACCTTTGATAGCACTTATTTTTCACAAAAAGCATATATAACCGGCATTTTTAAATAAATACCATCTTCTTTTGTGAATTCTTTTAATCCTTCATTAACATCTGCTTTAAAACTTTCTATTTGATTTTTCCCTAATTCTTTTATTTCATCTATTATACATCTAAATGCATTTGAATTCATCTCATTCCACCATTGTTCTTCATTTGTATATATAACATATGGTTGTTCTTCATGGACTCTAATATTCTTAAATTTACTTTCCTGTAGCACACTGATTATACTATTAACAGTATTGTATCTATCCCCAGTTAAAGTGGATTTTTTACTTATATATTTATCCGTTATATGCGTTAACCACTTTTGATCATTCTGTTCACCCCAAGTAGTGAAACTAAAACTTCCACCGTTTTTTAGTACTCTTGAAATATAATTTAATTTTTGTTCGCAGTAAAAAAGGGTTGAAATGAAAAAGCCAGAAATAATATAGTCAAAGGTTTCTTTAGCAAACGTCATATTCTTTACATCCATAATGTATACTTCTGTATTTATTATATTATTTTCTAATAACTCTCTATTGGTTTCATGAACCATTCTCTCTGATGAATCGATACCAACTATTTTTCCATTATTCCCTATTTTTTGAATAGCAGGAAACAAAGAAGCACCTCTACCCATACCGATATCTAGTAACAATCCGCCATCTTTTATGTTTGAAAGTTCAACTAATCGTTCTCCGAATTCATTCCAATAATTATGGCCTGCCTTACTAAATATAGGTGCAACGGTATCCCATATGTTAATTTGCTTTCGTTTCTCATTATTTTTTCTATCCTCACTCATACTTAATCTACTACCTTCCCCTATTTATTATTTAACTTTTTATTATTTTGTTTTATTACCCAAAATAGAAATTAAATTCATATATCTTCCATTATCTGTTTCAATCATAAGTTTATCTTGAATAGCATATTCATTATCAGTCATCAACCACTCCTGCCACGATTCCTCAAAACAATCCATTTCTCTTATTTTCTTTATCTTAAAATCATTTGATTTTAATAATAATTTTTCCCACCAAAAACAAGAATTCCATAATTTTAGTGCTTCTTCTTCCCAAAAAGGTTTCATTTCATCTGGAATGCAATTATGAATCTCGTATTTCATTCCAGGAACAGCGATAGCAATCAAGGCGTCTTTCTTTAAATACTTTGATAGATATGAATCAAAATATGTTTCATCACATCCAAAGTAATGGTATGCATCAATACTTATAACTGCATCAAAATAATCCTCTGCGAAAGGTAAACTCTTTGCATCTGCATGTATTGGTATGATTTGATCCTGTAAACCAATTTTTTCAAAACGTTTATAATTTTCACTAGCTGAAATCCATAAATCTACCGCAAATACTTGTACTCCATATTCTTTTGCCAAAAATATTGATGTAAGTCCTTTACCGCACCCCAAATCCAATACTCTCATATTGCTTGTTAACGGTACATCTTCCAATAAATTTTCCAGTACCATCATTGAATTAGGTCCCATCATATTCTCTTTAATGAATTTATCATTGTATTTCTTACTTTTTAAATGTTTCACAATAAATTCCTTTCCTTATACAATTTATCTTTTCTTGTAAGCACATTCTTCGAATAATAAATGCAATATGTATATTGGTATCTTATAAAATTCACCTTTAACATACTCAGGCTTTTCTATCATACTTTAATGATTTATAATATATTCTAATTGACAATCATATGGTTCTAGTTCAACTTGATGCTTATATAACCATTTTGCATCAATGCACCCCATCTTTGCATAAAATGCTTGTGTTTCTACAGAAGAATGCCCTGAAATATATATCTTACTTGCGCATAATATTCTAGCCTTTTTTATACAATTATGAAATAATACTTTACCTATTCCTCTGCCTCTAAAATCAAACGAAACTTGCAATTGCAATAATTGTATGTATTCGTTATTTTCTCCAATCAACGTTCCACTTAATGATGCAAAACCAATTAATTTATCATTTTCAAATGCCCCAAAAACTATTCCTTCGTTAAGTAAAGTTTCTTTTAACTCTAAAATAATATTTTGCTTTTTATTATAGTCCCAGTTTTCAATAAAACTTATATCTCTTATAACTTTTTTATTATCTTCAATACGCCATACTTTCGTTACTTTTTGATATCTCTTAAAATAATCTAACAAATTATTAGTGAAATCATTAATTTTTAATTCTCTAACCTTCATTTCTTGTTTGTCCATAACACTAAATCTCCTCAAATAATTAATCAATAATTACTATTCTTATTTATCTTTTATTTCCGTCAACGGCTCCATATCTTTTGTATAAATCAACTTCATAATCTCCTTTTTCTCTATTATCTTTGATTCTTTTAATTCTAAAGGACATATATACATTGTTAATTCTTCTACAGCAGAAATATCTACATCACATATAAATCTTGTTTGGAAAGTTTCAAATGTACCTGAATTCTTAACAAAACCTCCCGATTTATACTTATTGCCATTTTTATCTTTTAGATATACATTAAAAACAGGACTAGGTATATTCATTTTTTCATAATCATTATTTCTAAATAAAATACCAAACGAAATTTGCTTCAGTTCAGGAAGATAAACTATATCTGATAAGCTGATATGTAATTCTTCAATCTTTTTATCCTTCACTTCTATGATGAACTGTTTATCAAAATTAACATCTGGGTACTTTTCATATCTTTTATAAATATCATCAGGCAATATTACTACACTATCTAATCCATATTTTAACTTCAACATACTGCTATTGTTTATTATAAATAAACACATGATAATTATTGTTACACCTATAAATATAAGTATTATTCTTTTTTTCATATTTTCTCCTATCCTTGCACTCCATAACCCTTATCATTAATCATAATCCTAAAAGAATGTCCCCATCTCATTATTCTTTTTTATTCAAAATTACTATTCTTTTTTCTTGAACTTTATTTCTTAGCTACTAATATTCCACTATCTTTTTTAATTTCAATCTTTCCATTTTTATTAATCAGCATATCCAAATAAGTCAAACTAAACATACTAAAAATCTATTTTATTTATAAGTATTTATGATTTTATTGATCTCATTAAAACTTTCTTCAACAGATTTACTTGTATTGATTATATGTTCATCCTCAAAAGGATTTACATCCATCTTTTCATAATACTCCATTACATGCTCAATTGATTTAAAAGACTGATGTGGTAGAGGATTTTTGAGTCTTTCTTCATGTCTTCTTTTCCATACATCTATATCACAGTCTAAATAAAATTTTATAGTTTTGTTATCTTTAAAATCCAACCTATCAAAAAAATACTTTGCACTTTTTCTGTTACCAAGGGCAGTATCTATTATTATATCAGCATTTAGATTAATACTTCTCTGTATTATTTTCAATAGGATATCATAACAAATCGCATTTCTAATAGAACTTTCATCAATATTTCTACTACTTTTTAATACATCCAAAATATCATCTTTACAAAATATAGGAATTGACAATTTTTCCCCAAGCATATTGGCTAATGTTGTCTTACCAGTTGCCGCCTTTCCTCTGAAAATATATATAGTTCCCATTTTGATACTGCCTCCTTTTATAATAAACTTTTGTTATATCTATTAATATATAGTAACAGAAAAAAACAAAAGATAATTATAGAAACCACTTGCTTTTTTACAGTTAACTATTCAATAACATTCTTCTAAGTTCAATAGCTTTATTATATGCTTCCTTCACTAAAACTTTAGTATTTTTAAAACTAGTATAATCTGATAAAACTTCCATCAAGATAGGTTTATTGTAATCAATCTCTCTAAGATGTTTCATGACAGTTGAAAAATCAATAAATCCTTCTCCTGGAACAACATGATCAACAAATTCCTTAATTCTATCCGAGATATGTACTGCAATAATTCTATTACGATACTCTTCTAAAAGTTCAAATTTTCTTGGTCCATCTATCTGTGCATGAGTTGAATCATAACACATTCCAAAATAATTTTTATCCATAACATCAAGTGCTCTTTTTAAAACAATAGTGGCACCATCAGGATGTAGATTTTCCAAAGCAAATTTAATATTAAATCTTTTTGCGATATTCTCTAGTTCTGATGCTTTAGAAAGTAATATGTTTAACTTATCTTCAACTTCTGTCTCTCTTACGAAAAATGGACATGGATGAATAACTATTGTATCAGATTCTAATTTTCTAGCAGCATGTGCTATTATGTACAATGTATCAATGCAATTATTATCAGCTATTTGACAACCATGGATAGTATCAATCCTCATATTATATTTGTTTTTCAAAGTAATAATATGTTCTAAACTATTCAAAAGACCATTATGTTCATAATTGGAACTTAATGATATATGTTTGAACCCAACTTCATTTGCTAACTTAAATTGATCATCCAGTGACATAGTATAATCAAAACATGTAGATATTGAAACCAAAGTCATACCTCCTAGTATATTATATTAAGAATAACACTTATAACTGTTGTGGTTGGCTCTCAACAACATTATTATTGATATCATATATCGTGACAGAACCTATATTAACTGGTAAAATTATTACAAATGGTTTCTTATTTTCAATTTTAATTGTTTCAATTGAATTACCATTATCAATTTCTATTTTGCTTACTTGTTGCTTGTTCATAGAGATAAAAGCACGCTCATTGTAGCCTTTGATATAAATTTCTTGTATTCCTTCCATAACCCCTACTAAGGAACCACCACCTCTAAAAAAATATCCAAATGAAAAACCTGTGCGATTGACATATAAAGAGAATATGTGATTACTTAGACTTTCACTATAAAAAATCATTGCCGACATCGTATCTGTTGTATCTTTTGCTACCTGCCAATCATCAGGTACCTTTTGGCTAATTCTTGCATCCTTTTCAATATTTGATTTGTTAATTCCTATATCACCATTTATATACATTGCACAAAAACCTATAATGACTACAATAACTAACATACTTGCATATTTAAACCTTTTATTCATTTTTCACCTCGTAAACTAATCACTTTACTTTAACCTTTTATTCTAACTATATTAGAGAAACCCAAGTTAATCCCTCTCACTGTAATGTTCTAATTCTTCTTTTGGATAAGCTCCCGTCCAATGGTATGGTTGTAATTCTTTTAAGCATACAAATTTTAATTTATCATATTTCGTTGTAACAGCAACTTTTACATCTTCTCCCCAATAACGTAACCTTTCTTGACATACGCCACAAGGCGATAGTATCTTAAATGGAGATCTTTCATCATCCCTTACAACACAAAGGCAATGAGTAACTTTTTCGTTATATTTTTCTGCCTCACACATTGCTCCTGTTTCTATACAAACTTCTACACTAGCATTACATACTTCTAACGCCACGCTTATTAAATATTTATCTTTATGAGTATGAATTACTGCAGCACCTCCCCATCCTACTGGATATCGCTGTTTAATAAATTCAACTGCCCTTTTATACATTTCTTGTTCTATATCTATATTTTTATTCATAACTATTCCTCCCTATATTTCATTTGCCATGTCTATACTATATTAATTTTGTTTCCCATTCTTATCTATTTGATAATCATTAAACGAAATCCAAAACAAATTTAATCTAATTCATAGTCACCTATTTCCATACTATCAACATTAAGAAGTTCGATTTTCATATATTGTATACCTTCAAGAGATTTATCTTCATCATTTACAATTCCCCAATCATAGTTAATACTATAATAACGTCTTTCCATATCTGAATCTCCATCTGAATCACACAAGACAGCAATGTACGGAATATCTGGGTAAAGAGACCATTTTGTACATTTGCCAGAATCCCAACTTCTTTCACCACTTGCACTTGTATCAAGTTCAGATTTAGTATAAACATCACATTTTAAAAACTCAAAAGCTTCATCAATCTCATTCTCAAAATTAGTCTGACTACTTATCTGTTCACAAAATAATGCTTTCAATGCTTCTTTATCTGGTTCTGTAAAACATCTAATAATTTCGTTTGACATTTGTTCTATCTTTTCACTTTCTTCATTCATCAATTTCGTAAGGCGTGAACTTCTTGCAGTTTCATATACCGTATGTCCAATCTTTTCTCCTTCATCGTCGATAAATTCTTTAACATTTGAACAAGATGTCAACAAGCAAACGATTAAAAATGATAATACTATAAATAAATTTTTCATTCTAAAACACATACTATGAAATCCCCATTTCTAATGAATACTCTGCCATTAGCTAAATAAATTCAACTAACGTTTCCTTATTTCGACTTTCTTGCCCCTACCCAAGCAAAGTCCTTACTTCTGGTATTTCTTACACAATACCTTTTAAATAGACTCTTTTAAATAATTATACTATATCATAACAATATAATAAACAATCAACTAAATTTTCTTCTATAAATTTTCTTTTTCTTCATACTCAGAAACAAGTTTCCAGAAATTTTCTTCATATTTTTCTAAACGTTTTTTATCTTTCTTTGAATCCAAATAAGGTTTGCGTTTACCAATTACTAAAACATCTAAATTTTTATCATTATGCTCAATTGGACTATCTAATTCTATATATGGGGCAAACACTGTTGATGAAACATTCTTAAGTTTAGCAGTTAGCAATGCTACTTGCTCAGTTGGAAATAAATTAGTTGGAAATTCCAATTCTTCTAGATTTTCAATATTGACTAATGGAGTAATATCATTATCTTCTATTTTTTTAGCGGAAAAAGTTAAACTTCTAAGTTTCTTACATTTTGTGAGTGGTTTTAATGATAAGAGAATATAAGTACTCCAAAGAATATTACCAAAATTCAATTCTTCTAACATAGGAGCAAGATGAATTTCTTCTAATGTATGCATTCTAGTGAAATCATCAAATGCTAATCCTTTCAAACAAGTATTTTTTGATAAATCCCACAAATGAGTTACACGTTGATTCCAATAAAACATTATATATTCAACATCAGTCAATTGTTCTAAACAACTGAAATCAGTAACTAGTGAGCATTTCCAAAAATAAATTATTTTGAACTGCTGCCCATATTTGTTTACAAAATATTCAAAAGTCTCTTGTGTCAAACCACGTATTTGTATTTCTATCTTATTGGGATATTTTTTAATTTCGTCTATTTCTTCATAAGATATTTGATTCCCCGATATTTCTATTAATGTTAAACATTTTTCATCAACTTGGTCCCCCCGTGAAGACCATTGAAGATAGTAATCTAATCCTTTATTTTCAATCATTTCTTTTCACCTCTATTAATAAAATATATTCCTATTGAAAATCTTATAATAATAACTATAGATTTCTATATTATTATCATACTATTTTTAGTATTTATTCCTTTTTTATACGATAATATAATTTGTACGCGTTATAATAATTTAGGATTATTAAACTCTACTACTTAATGTTCTATACAGAAAAAGTGCTTAGTAATATTAAATCAATTATTACTAAGCACTTTTTTATTATAATATTAATAAAGTGGATATTTTGCTACTAGTTCTTTAACTAGATCCTTAGCTTTTTCTTTATTGTTTTCAAAATCAGAAAGAGTTAAGTATATTATCTCTGCAATTGTATCCATATCTTGTTCTTTCATACCTCTTGTTGTAACAGCAGGAGTTCCGAGTCTGATTCCGCTAGTTACGAATGGGCTCTTAGGATCAAATGGTACAGTGTTTTTATTACATGTCACTGATACTTCATCAAGTTGTTTTTCTGCGAGTTTACCAGTTAAATCCATATTTTGAAGATCTACAAGTAGTAAGTGGTTATCTGTACCTCCTGATACCAGGTTGAATCCTCTTTTTGTCAAGCCTTCTGCAAGAGCTTTGGCATTATCTAATATTTGTTGTTGATATACCTTAAAGTCTTCTGATAGGGCTTCTTTGAAACTTACAGCTTTGGCTGCGATTACATGCATTAATGGACCGCCTTGGATTCCTGGGAATATGGCTTTATCTATCATTTTAGCATATTTTTCAGGACATAAGATTAAGCCACCTCTTGGTCCTCTCAATGTTTTATGGGTTGTTGATGTAACAAAATCTGCATAAGGTACTGGACTTGGATGTAATCCTGTAGCTACTAACCCAGCAATATGAGCCATATCAACCATAAGATATGCATCTACTTCATCAGCAATCTCTCTGAATTTCTTGAAGTCTATTGTTCTAGCATAAGCACTTGCACCAGCAATAATTAATTTTGGTTTGCTTTCTTTAGCTATTTTCAATACTTCGTCATAATCAATATATCCGTTTTTATCTACTCCGTAAGGAACAATATTATATTGTTTTCCTGATATGTTTACTGGACTTCCATGAGTTAGATGTCCACCATGAGATAAGTTCATTCCCATTATTGTATCACCTGGGTTAAGGACCGCAAAATAAACTGCTAAATTAGCATTAGCTCCTGAGTGAGGTTGTACATTAGCATGTTCTGCTCCAAAAAGTTCTTTTACTCTATCTCTTGCTAAATCTTCTGCTATGTCAACACATTCACAACCACCATAATATCTTTTACCTGGATAACCTTCAGCATATTTATTAGTCAACTGACTTCCCATTGCTGCTAATACTGCTTTTGACACGAAATTCTCTGATGCGATAAGTTCTATGTTATTTCTCTGTCTGTTTATTTCCTTGTCCAGTGTACTGGCTAATTCTGGATCAACATTTTTAACTTCATCAAATGTATACATCTACATACCTCCAAATTTTCACATTGTAAATCAATGAAATTATTATAGCATAAGTTAATCTATATTGGAATAAGCATTTGATATATTTGATTTATTTTCTTTTTTAATGAATTATTGAAATACGTAACTTTATATTTATAATAATATTGATAAAATAGCTAAATATTGAAAATACCCAAACCTGATAAGAATATAATAAATATTAGTATAGGAATGATATACTTTAATAAGAAAATCCAAAAATCAGCTAACCTAAATTTAATGGTACCTCCATTAGTTGCCTCATCTATAGCTTTCTTTTTACCAAGAATCCAAGCTAAGAATAAACTTATTAGCATGCCGCCTAGTGGTTGCAATATATTAGATGTCATAAAACCATATATATCAAATATATTTTTGCCTCCAATAGTAAAATTACTTAAAGAGCCATTAGATAACGATGCAAAAATACTCATTATAAATACAATCGAACTAGTGATTATTACAGCTTTTCTTCTTGAAAATTTCTTTTGCTCTATAAAATATGCTACTGGAATTTCTAGTAAAGATATAGATGAAGTAATGGCTGCAATAGTCAATAGTATAAAAAATAATGTTGTAAATATAGTACCTATACCAGCTCCCATAGTGGTGAAAACTGCTGGAATAGTTACAAAGGCTAGACTTGCCCCTTCACCTGGCTCAAATCCAAATGCGAATACTGCTGGTAAGATAACGAAACCTGCCATTATCGCAACAAAAGTATCAAGTAATGGTACAATTATTGCATTCTTCTTCAGATTTTCATTTTTGTTAAGATAACTACCATAAGTAACCATACATCCCATACCAAGACTCAATGAAAAAAATGCCTGTCCAGCAGCGTTAAGTACTACTCTTGGTGTAATTTCACTGAAGTTAGGCTTTATGAAGAATTTCACACCTTCCATTGCTCCTTCAAGAGATAAACTTTTGATAGCAAGTATAATCATAATAATAAATAAAGCAGGCATTAATATTTTACTTGCTTTTTCAATACCTTTATTAATCCCAGATGATACTATTGCGATATTTATTATTATATAGATAACCCCCCATATTATAGGTTGTATATCACTACCAATCAGGTTGTTGAACTCTCCTGACAAGAAATCAGGATTGGTTGTACTAATTGCTCCTGTAACAGCTTTGAATATATATGCTATAGACCAACCTCCTACAATCATGTAAAAACCCATAATAAAAAAAGCTGCTATAACACTGATAAAACCTATGAATCCAAATCTTTTATCAATTTTTCTAAATGCTCCCACTGCATCACTCTGAGAGTATCTACCAATGGTAAATTCTGCAAGCATCAATGTAAATCCTATAATGGCTACAGTTATTAAATAAATGAATACAAATGCTCCCCCACCATTTTCACCTGCAAGATAAGGAAATCTCCATATATTTCCTAAGCCTACAGCAGAACCTCCTGCCGCTAGTATAAAACCTACTTTACTTCCCCATTGACTTCTTTCAACATTTTCTTTCAATGTTTACACTTTCCTCTCTGCAAATAAATTATGTCATCTGAATTTTACATAACAAACAATTGTAAGTCAATTAGGTATATCAGACTATTCTCATAGTATTATCAACTCATTAACAGTTACTCTATATTTTAAAGACACTACTAAATCATTTTTATCTGAACTATTATACTAAAGAAATTAAGTATTTAATTTTTCTACATAAAAATCTACATATTATAACTTATCCTATGGTGACATGCTCCCCCACTAAACCTATAAAACGGTTTTGAGGGGGCTTCTTGGGACGTAATAACCTAATGGTTACTATTATTACCAAGCTCTACGGGTAAGCCCTACCCTGTAATATTTTAATATTGCAACAACAATTTACCTTGATTTTTAATGTTTATACTTGCATTTAGGTCTCTATCTATTGAATTGCCACACTCACAAGTATATACTCTTTCTGATAGTTTCAAGTCTTTTTTTACTGCACCACAAATTGAACAGGTTTTACTTGATGGATAGAATCTGTCTATCTTCACAAGTTGTTTTCCTCTTAATTCAGCTTTATATTTAATCATTGCAATGAACATTCCCCAACCATTATCAGATACGCTTTTACCAAATTTCAATACTTGGCTCATACCTTTCATATTTAGGTCTTCTATCGCTATAGCATTGTATTTATTTACTAATTGAGTAGATAGTTTATGTAAAAAATCCGATCTTGAATTTTTGATTTTATAGTGTATTCTTGCCACTTTAGTCTTTTGTTTATACCAATTATTTGAAAACCTTACCATACGTGATAATTTCCTTTGTGCCTTGATAAGTTTAGCTTCTAACATACGAAAAAATCTAGGATACTTGGCTCTTTGGTTTTCAGAGCTAACAAACAGTTCTTTCATTGAAAAATCTAAACCTACTATGTTGCCGTTACTTGGAACTTGAATTATTTCTTTTTCAAATTCAGTAGTAATACTTACAAAATAAGCACCTGTAGGTACTTGACTTATAGTAGCAGATAATATTTTATGATTTCTAGGTATTTCTCTATGAAATTTAGTTTTTAGTAATCCTAATTTTGGAAACTTCAACATACTGCCTTCTATTCTTATTGAATTGTTAGTGTTTTTGGTTGTATAAGATTTGATATTGTTTCTTTTAGATTTGAATCTAGGATATTTAGCTCTCTTTTGAAAGAAATTCTTAAAAGCAGTATCTAAATTCCTAAGTGCAGATTGAAGAGAAACACTATCCACTTCTTTAAGCCAAGTTAAATCTTTTTTCAAAGCTGTTAATTCTTTAGCTTGAGTAACATAAGTAGTTGATTTTTCTTCATTCTTGTATAATTCAATTCTTTGATTAAGAAAACGATTGAATACAAATCTAGTACAACCGAAGGTTTTATGAATCAAAATCAGTTGTTCCTTATTAGGATATATTCTATATTTGAAAGCTTTATTGATTTTCATAGATTTTCCCTCTTCCTTATGTTATAATTATATCGTAATTTAATTTAGTTGTAAAGGAGTTTTTTAGATGAATGATAGTGAATTCAAAAGCAATATACATTCAATATACAATCTAAAATATCATTTGGTTGTAATAACTAAATATAGACACAAATGTATTAACAAAGAACTTACTATTTGAAACACCTCCCCAAGTGGAATTAGCAAAATTAGTTAATACTCTAAAGACTGTTTCTTCAAGACTGATTAGGAAAAAACATAGTGAATATTTAAAAAAATATTACTGGAAACCAGTATTTTGGAGTAGAAGTTATTGCATTTTAACAACTGGAGGAGCAACAATAGAAATGATTGAGAAATATATTCGCTCTCAAGCAGGAGTTAAAGATTAAAAACCGTTCCGATTCATCTCCCTCCTAGTTAGAGGAGGGGTTTTCTCGAAACATCTAGATAAAATAAGTATATCATTAATATATTTAATTATATATTCAACTTTTCCATCTCAATATTCTATAGGGTAAACTGATTAAAGATGGAAAAGTTAAATTATATACAAATATGCTAATTAATTTTATTTATCTAATTAAAATATGTACTATATATTATAAATTATTCATCAAAATATTGTTAATATTATTTTTCAATTTTAAATTGATACCTGTTTAAGTTTAGTGTACAATATGTTTAAATAAAGAAATTACAAGGTGATAATATGAATTATAAATTAGTTTTCAAATCAGCTATATTATCAGGAGAGATTATGCTGAGAAATGGTGCAGAGACCTATAGAGTTGAAGATACAATTAATAGAATTCTAAAAACCACTAACTTTCAAGTGATTGAATCATTTGTTACGCCTACAGGTATTTTTGCAACTTTGGATGATCCCTCAATAGAAATGATTACATATGTAAAAAGAGTTGATAAACGAACTATTCATTTATCTAAAGTAACTCTTACTAATGATGTATCCAGAAAATATTGCACTAATCAATTGACAATTGAAGAAGCTTACGAAAAACTTCTTGAAATCAAAGATAAACCTGCATATTCAAATTTATTAGTTATTATAGCTACTGGATTGGCAGCCGGTTTTTTTACCATAGTTTTCAGTGGTAGATTTAATGATTTCATTATCTCTACTATTATAGGCTCTACTCTTGGATTAGTGGACATACTTTTCAAAAAGCTTAATATATATAAGTTCTTTTATGATATAGTAGGTGGTTGTATTATAGCTCTTGTTGCTATTTTATTTACTAAATTCATTCACTTTGGTAGTAATTTCGATCTTATTATAATTGGTTCTATAATGCCATTAGTACCAGGAGTTGCATTTACAAATGCTATTAGAGATACTATTGAAGGGAATTTGTTATCAGGTATTTCAAGAGGTGTTGAAGCTTTAATTGTTGCAGCTGCTATCGCTACTGGTGTTGGTGTAGTTCTTAAACTATATTATTTATTATCTGGAGGTGGCCTTTTATGATTATTCAAGTTGTAGGTGCTTTTTTTGCCACATTGTTTTTTTGTATAATATTCAACATCTCAAGAAAACAGCTTTTATTCTGTGGTATCAATGGTGCTATTGGATGGCTAGTCTATCTCTTGACATTAAATATGAATTCCATAGTTTTATCCACTTTTCTTGGTGCTCTAGTTGTGAGTATCATTTCTCATATTCTATCTAAGATAAGAAAAACTCCTGTTACAGTTTATTTAATTGCTGGAATTATTCCTTTAGTGCCGGGGGCAATTTTATATAAGGCTATTTATAACATTGTAATACAAGATTATGATATGAGTAGTTTCTACGGCATACAATCAATTGAATTAGCTTGTGCTATAGCTGTCGCAATTTTTCTTGTAGCATCAGTAACTAAATCATCTAGGAGAACCAAATAACAATTATATACTTATAGCTTGTATGATTAGATTTATAATAATAGCAACAATAAAAACCCAACTTATCATTATGCTAAAAAGTTGAGTCCTCATATTATTTATATCATAATTTTAGATTTTCGTATTTCTATAATTTACTGAATACACAATTTGATATACAATTATTTTTTATCGTCCCAGTTTTCTGTTTCCATTCCTTTATCATTAAATATTCCTAGTAATATGCCTATTGTACAAATACCTTCAACAACAATCATTACATTTTCATTTGGAACTTTTACTCCTACTGATACAAGTATCATAACAATCGTACTAGCTATACTTATAATGACTTTTGTATTAGTTAATCTTCTTAGGATTTCTTTTTTCATTACATTACACCTCCTTATTAAGCAATCTAGCGATTACTGTAGCAAGCTCTGCTCTTGATACTTTTTCATCAGGTTTGAAATCACCATTAGGATATCCTGACATAATCCCCTGCAAAGCTACTTGATTGATATACTGTTCAGCCCAATGCCCCTTAATATCAGTAAAAGTTTCTTTATTATTTAATACCTGAATAACCTGGTCAAATGGATATTTTTCTCCTGGACAATTGGGTTTTCTTCTAGGATCAATCTCATAGTGCCCTAGTATGTGCTTTCTATCTATAGGTATTTCTATGTTCCATTTCTTTTCTACATAATCTATTATATATCTGTGTAGCCAGATTGTAGCTTTCAACTGCTTGTCTGTTAATTTGCCTCTAGTCATTCTATATATTCCTTCATGTTCTATTGATACAGAGTACCAATTGGGATTAACACCTTTTTCTTTTACTATTGAAGCTGTTGCGAACTTTCTGTTATCAGCACTAACTCCATTAGCCCATGCATTATCTTCTATTTTGACAAATTGGTATATTTCTCCTGATTTGGTAACCAGAAAATGTGCTGAAGACACTGTATTACCTGAACTTGTAAACCAGCTAATGGTAGATTTAGCTGACCCTTCTGTTATGTGATTGACTATCATGTGAGGGGCATGTCCTCTCCTAGTAGACTTATTGGTATTGCTATTTCCTTTCCAAATAATTTTATAACTCATCTATTCACCTCTCTTTCATTTTTCATATTTCTCTTAAGTTTTTTATAATACCTAATTTATTATATGTTGACTAAATATATTAAGTGAACGTTATAAGTAATTTTGATAATCCTTTACATCAATCACTAACCATAATCTTAGTTATAACAATAAAAAAAGCAATGTACATATTATTATATACATTGCTTTTATATTAAGAATTTATTTTTTTTCTCTTTTTCCTTGCATACTCGGCTTGCTTGTCTAGACATTCTTGACACCTTAAATAGCCCGTATTATGTGGTTTACTGCAATCAATGCATAAACCTTGCTCTTTCCTTGCTTCTTTTAATTTTCTTGTATAATACGTACTTTTCATTATCCCTCTCTCTTTCTGACAATCGTTCTAGTATATATTTTGTCCTTTTTTAGACATTACTAAACTTTAATCCTTATTATAATTTAATTCTTCTCTGTTATTTAACATTTTATCACCTTATATAGGTTAAATCAATATATTAGCCCAAATGAAATTTTTTAATGATTATTATTGAATCTTCAATTGCCAGTACTCCACATCAATCCATTTACCTAATTTCAATCCTACTTTATTAAAATGTCCCGCTTTATTAAATCCTAACTTTTCATGAAGTTTGATACTTGGTTCATTTGGTAATGATATCACTCCCATTATTACTCTATAATTTAGTTTTTTTAATCGATTGATTAACTCTATATATAAAATAGTACCGATACCTTTATGATCACAATTTTTATTTACATAAATAGAAGATTCCACACAGAAACGGTAAGCACTTCTTTCTCTCCATTTTGACGCATAGGCGTAACCGATAACTTTGTTTTTATGCTCATATACTATAAAACAATATTTATCAGATATTTGCTTAATTTTATCAATCATTTGCTGCGTAGTTACAATCTCTTCTTCGAAAGTTATAACTGTATTTGTAATATAGTAATTATATATGTCACATATTGATTGAGCATCACTAAGTTTAACCTCTCTAATCATAGTGTGTCCTCCTTATACTGTCAATTTTATGTATGATATTTTTATTTTGTCTATCTGCTGATTTATATATTTATAGTAGTGGATTTTTTATCATATTACATCATTTAGCTTTTTCAGTAAATCCTTAGCTTCTATTAAAGATTTACAAATATATTTTGCATTATTATTAGCAATTGTAGAATCAGTAATTATATCTGGAATCCAGATAGGTATCATATTAGCTCTTGCCGCTGCCAATATCCCTTTTTCAGAATCTTCTAGAATAATACATTCTTCAGGTTCTACATCTAAAAACTTGCTTGCCAATATAAAAATATCAGGTTCTGGTTTTCCTTTTTCTACCTCATCACCACAGACAATAGTATTGAAATATTCTATAATAGAAGCTTTTTCTAGTAACTCTGTTGCATAAATTCTACTGGTCGATGTTGCTACAGCCATTGGAATATTTTCTGTTCTACAATATTTCAAGAATTCGACAAGTCCTTTTTTTACTGGTACTCCATTGACTTCTATATATTCTTTGGTATGTTTCATAGTGATTTCTCTGACTTTTTCAAACGGAAATTCTTTTCCCATATTTTTAATAAGTAGTTTTTTTGTATCTTTTACGGTTGTTCCTATAGCTTGTATCATCAATTCTCTACTAATATCATACCCAAAATCTTTACCTGCTTTATTCCAACTATCTAGTGCTATATTTTCTGTATCTAACATCAATCCATCCATGTCAAATATAATTGCTTTTATCATTTTATATCTTCTCCTTTATAAAATGTGTAATAATTCAATTAATGAATTTATCTCAGTATATTTAGTCTGCTCAATATTATCTTTTTCTCTATTTAATAAAATAGGTTTTATTCCTACTTTTTTTGCTCCCTCACAATTTTTATAATTATCATCAATAAAAATAGCTTCTGATGGAAGAATATTCAATTCTTCAAGTGCCAAAGTAAACATTTTGCTATCTGGCTTAAGAATTCCATGTATTGATGATATTATAAAAGTTCTGAAATAGTCAATAAGTGATGCCTCTTCATATACATTTAATAATGAAGGCCATGCATCTGAAACTATACCTAATTGATATCGGTTATAGAGTTTTGGAATAATTTCCAAAGCATCCTCATAAAAAGTATATTTATTATTGTTATACACTAAATCTTTTGCTATTAATTCTATCTTTTCATCTGATAAATTTAATATTGGAAGTTCTCCGGACAAAATTCCATAAAACTTGACGAAATGATAATACTCTTCTTCTCTAGTTTTAATCAATTTATTTTTGTCTATGTAACTTAAAGCTTTTCTAAATGCATTATATTTATCCATATCTTCTATTCGCTCAAAAATATTTTTATCTACATGTTCAAAAAAATTTGGAGTTATAAACCAATTACCAGAACTGGGGTAATTAAGTACTCTTCCAGAATCAAATAGTATAGCTTTTATTCCTTTTAATTTCATTGTACCAACCTCCTAGATATAAAAGCTTGCTTATTACATTATTAATAATTTCTAAATAACTTGAAGTATTCAACAAATACATGTATCATTATAACATATATTTTTTATAATAGGAGTGAAATAATGAATATTGACTTTTCTATGCTAATACAGATTATATTAATTGCGTTAATATTGTATTTTATATATTTTCAAATTGATACTGAAAACAGTATAAAATTATTTAATTATATATTACTCTATGATAATATTCGTTTGACACATTATCTAGACTATAAGACTTCTCTTTATCTAGAAGATATCGAATCATATCATAAATATAGAATATGGATTTTCTATGAGAAAACAAAAGTGATATTCAACTAAATCATCTATTAATTTTTTTACTAGGAGGAATTTATTTGAATAGTATAATAGAACTTTTAACCAACATATTGAATCAATTGTATTTTGTTGTAAATGACTGGGGTATCACTATAGTATTGATAACACTTATAATCAAAATATTATTGCTACCATTAACCATAAAACAGAAAAAGGGATTACAGCTCCAACAAAAATTTTCTAAAGAATTAGAAACTATTAAGAAAAAATATAGTGACGACAAGAAAAAAATGGAACAAGAAATTAGTAAAATATCCAGTAAATATTCTGGAAGCATGCTAGGCTGCCTATTGACATTTGTTCAACTACCTATCATGATATCCCTATATAGAGCTATTTCATGTATTCCTATTGAAATTACTTCAACGATACTATTACCTTGGATAAATAATATTAAGGCACCTGATACTTATTATATCATTCCAATAATATCAATAATAGTTCACTTGTTACCTAATATAATGTACTATCTTAATATATTTAAGGATTTAGAAATAGTCAAGCCCAATAAAATAATGATTATTACTACAATATTAATAAATTCATTATTTATTTCACAAGCACCTGTTATAATTGGTCTGTATTGGATTATCTCAGGTCTATATACTTTTATAGAACAATTCATATGTAATATTGTGATGATTAGAAAAAAAGCATCATCAGAAACTTGTATAAATAATGGTTTGAAAAATTAGCTAATAAAATAGAGCCTCCGAATGGGCTCTATTTTATTGATTTATCATATATACATAATTCTTTTGTTCTTTATGCTACTTCAACATATATTTTAAATTAATTCTTCCATAATTCGATTTTATCTATCTGCATAGACGTTCTACCAAACGAATCACAATAAAAGCCCATATCAATCTGACCATTCGTTATATCTACTGTACATTGATATTGTCTCCATATGCCATCTACTGTCATATTCACAAACTTGTCTGAACCTCCATAATTAACAGCTTCTAACCTACAAATACTAGGTTGTTGATCATATGCAGTTGCTTTTACCCATGCTTTCAATGTATATGTTCCGTTATCAAGACCTGTTTTTATCTGATGTACACTCTGCTTATAAGCTGATTCGCTCCAGAAATATAGTTTATAGTTTCCTTCATGTACATCATTCTGATCAACACCATATGCAGCTACTTGATCTGATGGATGCCACTCAGTCCAGCCATCAATATTCCCTGTTTCAAAACCAGGATTGTTTAACTCAATAGGCATAGTATTATCATTCGCTTCTATACTTATATAATCGATATTTACTCTACCACCGTCTCCACTATCATATTTATAAGTGATATTGTTACTACCAGAATCTAAATATATAACTTCTGTCTTGTTATTCCATACATCCCAACCAATTAAACTTGGAAGTACAGTTTGTTTTATTTTAGTATTATTCCTATATATACTTAGAGAACTATCATAAGAATTACCGTTTGCATATCTTAACAGAACATTATAATATCCATCCTCAGGAACAGTTACATCAAATGATACCTTTGATCCAACTGACTCAATCTTATCAACAAATCCTGTACTTGAATAAAAAAAGTGATTATCATTTATTGATGCCCCTCCAGAAAGATTCGCTTCTTCACCTTGATATTTTTCTGGAGTGGATAATGGGTCTGGTCCAGTTGTTCCTAATTCAATATAATCGATATTAACATATCCTGTATCATCAGAATCATATTGGATATCTATAAAATTATTACCTTCATCAAGTGTTATCGTTTCTTCATAATTATTCCAAGTATCCCAATCTTCAAGTGCTAGTAATTGAAGTTGTGTTACATCTTCACCATTAACATATAGACTTACAGTTCTAGTGTCTTCCCAACCGTTGGAATATCTGATATTCAAGTTTTCGGTTCCTGCATTATCAGTATTTATACAAAATCTGATTTTAGAACCAACACTTTCCATATTGTCCACAAATCCATACCCTGAATAATTGTTATGGTCGTTGTCTTTTTTTGCACCAATCATCGATGCAACTTCAGCCTCATATTTTTTTCCACTTGGTACTATTTTAAGTATTACACAATCATGTGAATCTAAATTCGCACTATAGTCAGTCATACTTCCCAAATCTTCATGCAACCATAGATCCCTTACATCAGCATTTCCATTTATTCCTAGATCTTCATGAAAATCAATAATTCTAATATCCTCATTTTCATTTCTATTAAATAATCCCACTACCCAACTACCATCTGGCAATTGTCCAGCCCATCTTTCACTATCATAATCAATGGGTTTTCCAACTAATCCCATTTGATTGAGTAATATCATTTCTGTATTCTGATAGAAATGTTCGTTATTTCCTATTGTATCATACTGATCTGCTATACATATGGGAGACCCTGCCATAGTGAATAATGATACGGCAGATTTTTTTTCTTCATCTGTAGAAAAAGTATTCAACCTAAGGAAATCCCCATCAGCTATAGCTTGACCTCTACCCGTAACTTCTGACCAATATGTAAATCCGTCAAATGCATTCGCCCATTGGGACCACACGTTCTGCCATATTCCTCTTCGTCTATGGCTTATATGATCCCAACCGCCTTCAAAACAATCTTCATCTATCCTGAACATATCACCATTAGCCAATTCAATTTGAGCTTTATTATAGAGATTGGGCATTACTAGACTTAGAGTCATGTCATCTCCACATGCTTCATTCATCCACTTAATAGCCTTTTCATACCTCTCTGAACCATAACCTGATTCCCATTCATCATTCCTTATTTTAGTATATCCTGATTCATACCATCCAAGAAAATCTACTCTTAAAAACTTAGCACCTGTATTTTTAAAATATTCAACATATCCTTTTATAAACTCTTCTGCACCAGGTTTATCTGTATCCACTTGATACAAAAATACTGGATTCCCATCTTCATCATTTTGACCCCCATCAAATACATGAGAACCCACTATATCTTGTATATGATATTGTCCATTTGTATTTATTATTTCACAATTAGCATTATACGCAGCTTGAGTCACCCATAATGGATTATAGTATATTCCCATATCAAGTCCTTTGTTATTACAGTATTCAACCCAATATGTCCAATCACCTTGCCACGAATCATTATGAGATATAACATATCCATTCTCATTTATTTTCTGAGATTGTTCTATCCAACCGTCGGTACATACCATAGTATACCCATAATCTCGAAAGTCTGAAGCTATCCAATCAACATTAGCTTTCCATCTATCTTCTGGCATAGGGCAATCATTAACATATTGATGTTCATATGTAATCCAGTAGAGTGGACCTGTTCCTTTATTAGTAGTTTCACTTTCTCTTGCTTCTACATCATTAATTGATAAAGATAAAAATAAACCTATACTTATTATCATAAAGATACAAGATAAGATATGTTTACTGTTTTTCATATTCTCCATGATTCTACCTCCCAATAAATATTTCATCATAATAATAAAGCTATACCTTCCAATTACCTTATAAATATTATGCATAGAATCAGTCATATGATAAATCAATATAATAAATATAAACAATTATCTTTTATTTATTTTTCCCCAACTATCTTAATCAACCATATAGACTTTAGCTTCATATGGTCTTATTTCTTCCCCTAAATCATCATGATAATTACTAATTAAAATCCTTTTATTAACTTTTCTGAATTCTTCTGGCACCTCATATGTAAGTGATTTCTGCGTAAAGTTACATATTACTAGAAGTTTATTCTTATTTAAGCTCCTTGTATAAACATATAATTCATTGTTATCAGGTTCCAATAACTTGTAGTCCCCATATACGATTATTTCATGCTCATGTCTCAACTTGAATAATTTTCTATAATAATTATATACAGAACCATGATCATCAACTTGATTATTTGCATTTATATCTGGATAGTTTTTATTTACAGAAATCCATGGAGTTCCAGTTGTAAATCCAGCATTTGTACTATCATCCCATTGCATTGGTGTTCTGGCATTATCTCTGCTTATATGTTTTAGATAATCCATCATCAGTTCTTTATCTATTCCATGTTTTTTGGTCAAGTCTTCATAAGCATTAAAAGTCTCAAGATCCCTATATTCATCCAAAGTATCAAAGTAAGCATTAGTCATTCCTAATTCTTCTCCTTGGAAAATGAATGGTGTTCCTCTCATCATATATAAACAAGTTCCCAACATTTTGGCTGATATTTCTCTATGATCCTTATCATTCCCAAATCTGGAAACTGCTCTTGGCTGGTCATGATTACTCCAAAACAAAGTGTTCCAACATTTCTCTTCTAACTCTTTTTGCCATTTGGTTAAAACTTTCTTTAGGTCAATAAGGTTAAATCTATTGTTACTCCATTTTCCATAATCACCACTATCAAGAGCCATATGTTCAAATTGAAAAACCATATCTAACTCGTTTCTATCGCAAGCTGAATATTTTTTTGCTTCTTCAATAGTTACATCCGCTGTCTCTCCTACAGTCATGATATCGTATTTTGAAAGAACATTTTCATTCATTTCTTTTAGATATTCATGTACATGTTCTCCATTCAAACAATAAGGACCTAGATCTCCATATAGTCCACCATTTGATTTTCCATCTGGAAATTTATGATCTTTTGATATAAGATTGATGACATCCATTCGGAATCCATCAATTCCTTTATCAAGCCACCATTTCATCATTTTGTAAACTTCATTTCGTACTTTATTATTATCCCAATTCAAGTCCGGTTGCTTAGAAGAAAATATATGTAAATAATACATTTCTGTGTTTTCATCGTACTGCCAAGCTGAACCTCCAAACCATGATCCCCAATTATTCGGTTCTTTCCCGTTTTTGCCGTCTTTCCAGATGTAATAATCTCTATAGGAATTATCTTTTGACTTTCTGCTTTCTACAAACCACTGATGCTCATCTGATGTATGATTGACTACTAGGTCCATTATAATTTTCATACCCTTATCATGAGCTGTTTCAAGAAGTTTATCAAAGTCTTCCATTGTTCCGAATTCTGATAATATATTTTGATAATCACTTATATCATAGCCATTATCTTCATTTGGTGATTCATATATTGGCGAAATCCAAATAATGTCTACGCCCAAATTCTTCAAATAATCCAATTTCTTGATAATACCTCGTATATCACCTATTCCGTCACCATTGCTATCCATAAAACTCCTAGGATATATTTGATATACTACAGATTCTTTATACCATGATTTTTTTTGCAAAATTATAGCTCCCCTTTCTTACTATAGTGTACACGTTGTAGTAAATATGATATTTTTTATATTGTAGTTAACTTTTAACAGCTCCATCTGTAACACCCTTGATGATATGCTTTTGACATGTCATGTAAAAAACGACGATAGGCAACATACATAATACAAGTCCAGCAGTAGCCAAGTCCCATTTCTTGGAGAATTGTCCAAAGAATAAGAATGTTTTTAGTGGAAGTGTTTGCCAACCTGTTTTATTTATTACTAATGAAGGTAATAGGAAGTCATTCCATATCCACATTATATTTAAAATCGCAACTGTAACCAATATAGTCTTCAACATAGGAAATACTATCCTGAAAAAAGTCTGGAACATATTACATCCATCTATTTTGGCTGCTTCCTCCAATTCAAGAGGTATATGTTTTATATATCCATGGAATAACATGACTGAGAGACTAGTTCCAAAACCAATATACATAAAGACAAGTCCAGGTCTATTCATCATATGTAAAGTATCCATAAATTTTACTAGAGGCAACATGACACATTGAAAAGGAATCAACATTGAGCAAGCTAAAATCATAAATATAACTTTACTTATTTTGGTTTTAGCTCTTACTAATACCCATGCAGCCATAGAACTAAAAATTAGTATAAAAGCAGTGGATAATACTGTTATAACAAGGGAATTAGAAAAAGATTTTAGGAAATCCAATCTTTCGAATGCTTCTGGATAATTAGATATAATAAAAGTATCTCCATTGGGTATTGATAATACATTCAAGTAAATATTTTTCAATGATTTAAATGAGTTAATCAATAAAATCAAAACAGGTGCTGCAAATATAGCTACTAAGATAAAACCAAAAATAGTAAGTAATATGTGTCCAATATTTCTTTTTGCCATCACATCTCAGCCTCCTTCTTTTTATTGAAATATAACTGAATCAAACCGATTGTAGCTACAGCAATTAGAAAAATAACCGCTTTTGCTTGTGCTAATCCTAGATCATTATATTTAAATGCCGTATTATATATATTTAGTGCCAACATTTCTGTACTATTATAAGGACCACCATTAGTCAGTGCAAGGTTCTGGTCATATAATTTGAAACAAGTTGATAAAGATAGGAACATTCCGATTGTAAAAGCAGGTCTAACAAGTGGAATGACTATTTTTCTTAGTCTTTGGATATAATTAGCACCATCAATCTGTGCAGCTTCAATTAAATCATTTGAAATACTTTGAATGTATGCGATATAGATTATCATCATATATCCACTTAATTGCCAAGTGATTAAAATCAGAAGTCCCCAAAAACTTGTCGTAGTATCAGATAACCAATTAGAAAATCCCTGAATACCAGTAATTTTACTGATTGCTCCAAATCCTTGTATGAAAATGAACTGCCATATGAAACCTAATAAAATACCACCAATTAAATTAGGCATAAAAAAAACAGTACGCATAAATGTTGAACATTTCACTTTTGAAGTTACAAGCAGTGCAAGTGCAAAACCAACTACATTAATGAATATAACTGCACAAAAGGAAAATAGTGTAGTAAATAAAAAAGCGTGTAAAAAATCTTTATCTCCTAAAAAAATTGTTTTATAATTTTGAAATCCTACAAAATGAACATTATGTGAAATACCATTCCAATCCGTTAATGAATATCCTAATCCCCAGATAGCAGGTATTAGTACTACTATTGTAAATGCAAGTAATGACGGCAAAAGGAATAGCCAAAAACCAACTTTTGATTGTTTCATAAGATTCTCCTTTCATTAAGAGGAAAATAAATTCAATTAGATTTATTTTCCTCATTTAATGATTCATTAGTTATTATTTTCTAGCATCTTTCCAGCTTTCTTTTGCTGTATCAATAACTTCGTCCCAAGTTTTGTTTCCTGCTAAATATGCTTGAATCTCAGCACCTAATACATTTTCAGCCCAACTTGTAGGACATCCGTTGAATACCCAAGGAGCGATAGTACCTTCAGTTGCCGCTTGACTTATTTCTGCCCCTACAGGATCTGCTGGTTTCAAATCACCATAATTTGTAAATGGTGGTATGAAGTTAAATTCATCGATTACAATATTTTTACCTTCATCTGATTGATATAACCAATTCAAGAAATCTTTTGCGATTGCTTTTGAATTGTCATCTGATTGACTATTTACTGCCCAATACATTGGCACACCAATAGGTGTATTTCCTTCAGATACTCCTTTTAATGGAATTGGAATAACTCCTAGATTATCAGCGATATTTTCATCGATTTCTTTAATAACTGGATATACCCAGTTTCCTTGTTGAATTACAGCAACTCTTTCAATTGCAAGGCCTCCACCTGCTTGCATTGAATAATCAACTGCATTCAATCCTGATGGATTATCAGCATTTGTTGTATATTTCACTTGTAAATCAACTAAATCTTTTAACTCATTACTATATGTAAATTCTAATTCTTTTGCATTATATGCTTCTGTACAATTAGCAAATTCTTGACCAAATGCTACGTTAGAAGTATGCATACCAGTTACCCATTTTTCTTTAGCTGGATATTCTATAACAGCCTCAAGTACTTGATATTGATCTTTTAAATCACCATTATCGATTTTTTCTTTTAATTTTCCAAAAGCTGCATCTATTTCATCAAATGTTTTTAAACTTTCAGCATCAATACCTGCTGCTTCAAATATTCCTTTATTATAGATAAATCCATATCCTTCAATTGCCATAGGCATACCAAATACTTTACTATCTTTTGATACATCATCCAATAAACCATTGACAACATTTGGTATCCATTCTTCTGAAGATAAATCTTCTAAATTGTCATTCCAATCCTTCACATCTTGTGGTCCACCTATATTATAGATATCAGGTTGATCACTGTTTTGCATTTTAGTTCTAAGAGCAGCACCATAATCGTCTCCGCCACCAACTGTTTCTAAATTAACCTTAACACCTGGATGAAGCTTCATGTATTTTTCTGTAGCTGCTTTTAGGGCATCATTAATTTCAACTTTAAATTGAAAAATATCAAGTGTTCCTTCTAGATCAGTGCTGGAATCTTCTGAAACTACAGCATTATTGTCACCTTTTGTAGTAGAATCTACATCAGATGCTTTTTTAGAATCATCAGATTTTCCACATCCTACAAAAGCAGTACATACCATCATACAAGCTACTATACATGCCAACCATTTTTTTGTTATTTTCAAAATAATCAACTCCTTTTTATTTTTAACAACCATAGTCTATATATAAAAAACATTACCATTTTCATACTTTTACGCAACAGTTGTTGATATAAATATAACATATTTATACTTCTTTCGCAACACCTTTTGCGCAAAAGTTTTATTAATATTATGTTTTGTATAATTAATTTGTGCATATTATATAGTTAGTCTAATATTCTCTTTCCCCATTATATAAAGAGAATACTATATTCAGACATATTATAAAATAATTAATTTAATGTCAAAGCTATGAATTAATACCACACTTTCTGACAAAATAAGGACTAAGCATATAAGATTGCTAAAAAACAAACAGCCTGTTATCCTCTTCTAAAAAGGCTTAAGCTGTTTATTATTATTTCACTTAATAATATATTTCTTTATTCTATTTTTCTAACTGTATCTCTAATTATTAATTGTCCAGAAAGTCTTATATTTTTTTTCTTTAATGGTTGTTTTCTTATTAAACGCATTAAACATTTTACCGCTATTTTACCTTTAAGCGTAGGATTTTGTCTGATAGTCGTTAATCTAGGTCTCATATTGCTTCCTAAAATATTATCATCAAATCCAACAACTGATATATCATCTGGTACATTAATCTTATTATCCATCAAATAGTTAACTACTTCCATAGCATAATAATCTGATGCACAAAAAAGTGCTGTAAACTCTTTTCTTCTTCGATATATCTGCTTAAGATTATCTTTTAAAGGAATCAAATCAGAATCTAGGTTTATATAATTTCTTTCTTTAAATAATAATCCATTTTCTTGTAATCCTTCAGCATATCCTCTAAATCTTTCTTCATCTACACCTATACAATTATCTGCTAGAAAAGCAATGTTTTTATGTCCCTCTTCAATAAGGTACTGAGTCATTTTATATGCACATTTTTTATCATCCAATCCAATGTTAACATATTCAATACCGTCATTATAAAAATAGCAATCAATAAATATAACAGGCTTATTAGTGTGTTTTACAATTTTTTGACAATCTTTAGCATGAGCTCCAATTACAATCAACCCGTCTACATTCCATGTAGCTGTCAGATGCAAAACATCATCCGCTTTACCAGATGAATAAAACATCATATAATAACCAGCTTCACTGATATTTTTCTCTATTGAACCCAAAATCTCACTATTGAATGGATCTTGCATTATATTTTTCCCCTTGATTAATTGATATTTAAGTACCACTCCAATAATTCTAGATGAATTTTGTGATAATGTCCTAGCACTCATATTAGGTATATAATTATATTCTTCAATAACTTTATTTACTTTTTCTATCATTTCTTTTGAAGTTTCTTTTACTCTTCCATGAATTACATTAGAAACAGTTGTAGGACTAACTCCAATTATATCTGCCATTTCTTTTATTGTTATCATATTAATCCTCCATAAGTAGATCTACTTTTATATATCTTTCATTCTACCATAAAAATATAATATTATATATGCTATAAGATTTTGTTGTACTCTTACTACATCATATTTAATATTATCTATATGTAAAATCATTTTAATCGAATATTTCTTCATCAATTGTAAATAGTAATTTAACATCTTTCTTATCTAAATACCAATATCCTCAATAAACATTAATATCTACACGATTAATATCTTCTCTATGAACTTTATAATAATAGTATTTTTCCTTCTTAATTATATATTCATCAGTCTCCTCTATAATTTCAGGTTCTGTATATTCATGATTTATATCGTTTGAATTAGCATCTAAACTCTCTGCATTAATAAACCATTGAATATTGAAGTCTTCGAATTTATTTATCTTATAAATTACTTCATAATACAAATATTTATCTTTTTTGAACCCTTCTTCCATAATCTCAAATCCACTAAATTCCGTATAATTTTCTAATCCAAAAGATACAAAAGAAATTCCATAATACTCAAAATAATTAGGCTCATCATTATCCTTACTTAATTGTTTATTGTTTTCCTGTTTGTAATTAGATTGATAATCGTAGAATTTCAATTCATGATCAAAAAAAGAATCTTTTGGATGGGAAGAGAATTCATTAATGCTAGTTCCTAATCCATGTTTATTTCCTTTATATGAATATTCATGTTTTACACTAATCCTTTCATTCAAGATAGTATTTTTTAAATTGAAGGGTGTATTCTCAAATAGTTTTTCATCAAAATCCAGATACCCATGAAAACCTAGATACTCCCCATTTCGCCCACCTTTATATAAACTTATATTCTCTAAATTAACAGTAATCAAATCATCATACGTTTTGAATTGTTTCTCAAAGGGTACTATTTCCACTAATTTTTCATTGCTTGGAAAGTAGAAATAAAAATCCATAACAAATATAAGAACCAATGTAACTAATATTCCAAAAGATAGATATTTTAACCAGCTAATATCTTTCTTAATTAATTTACTATATATTGTATTAATCATAGCAACTAACATATAAGCAATCGCACCCATTACTAATCCATCACCTATATAATAACTATTAGTTAATCCAAAACATAGAATCAATATTCCTATGTTGAAAATAAATCCAATCCACTTTTTCTTAATAGTCATGTTCAATAAAAAAGCTATGGGCAAACTAATAAGTATTAATCTACAATAATAAATACAATAGTCAGAAAATGTCAATAAAGAATAGTATGTTGAAGACCCACCGATATAAATTTGAAACTTAAGAAAATCCTGCTTAAGTGCTAGAAATCTAAAAGGAATCCATATAAATTCTGATGGCTTATAATTTCTTGTTATTAAGATTTCCTTATTAAAAAAATCAGCATCTTCAGGTCCAAAAACAAACAATATATATGCTATCAACAGTAATACAAATATATCCCTTTTTTCAAATGTTCCATATTCTTTGGTTCTAAACCATTTATTTCTTATGGCAACAAAAATACTAAATATAATTCCAATCAATAATAGATCCATTAATACTGTAGTAAATAATTCACCCATAATTTAACTCTCCCTCATCATCTTTACTTTTTCATCACTTTCAATTTTTCTAATATTGAAATTGTATTCTTTTGATATTGCAGTTTGTATTATAAAAACCAACTTGAATATATAATATCAAATTAATATTTTTTTCACAACCATAATAACTTATATCGTAATTAAAGATACAAACTTATAAACTACTGCATCCATATTTTAAAGTCATGAATCCTATATAATAATTAGACAAAATGTAATTATAAGCTTATACCTTGTAACACTAATCTGCATTTATTCATAAAATATATTGAAATTAATTTTTAGAGGAGGAAATAAAGTGTCTGATTGCAAAATATGTTTCCATAAAGGTGATGGAAAATTTATGCGTCGACCTGCAGAAGGAAATTGCCCAGTATGTGACCCAGAAAGGCCAGTTGATCCAGCAAATGATGCATGTGTATGTCCACCATTAGGTGAACCTAAGTTATTAACATGTGTTGCGCCTGTAGTTTTTGATGAATGTGGTATTAATCTTTGTAGAGAGATAAAAGTACCAGAATGTTTACTTGAAGAAAATCCATGTACTAAAAAGATTGAATTAAAGGTAATAGATATTGATTTTAGTATTGGAGAAATTGATGGTTCATGTGTAGAAACTATACCAAAAAGACCTAACTGTGTTAGAGTAACTTTATCAAAATTAAAAGTTAGATTTGCTGCAAAATTATTAGATCGCCATTGTAGAGTTTTGGCTGAAGAATGCTTCCAAGCACTGTATCTCCCAGATAAGGATTCTCCACACTGTGATGATGATACTAATCCACCATCAATAACAATTGATTTATATACTCCATATGGTGTTTCATATTATGGAGAATGTAAAGAGTG
Source organism: Vallitalea longa (assembly GCF_027923465.1). NCBI lineage: Bacteria > Bacillati > Bacillota > Clostridia > Lachnospirales > Vallitaleaceae > Vallitalea > Vallitalea longa. The sequence goes on along the minus strand of NZ_BRLB01000004.1, from coordinate 74,560 downwards.
TATTCCTTGTATAAATTATCTAGGATTTGTTGAAGGACCAGATAGAAATAATGAATTACGTCAAGGTATTGGTTGTCAAGCATTAGCAAAAGTTATTGAGTTCGATCAAGATGATGGTTGTATGGCTGTCGGTTTATCATTATATCTTAAAACAATTTACTTTATTCAATACAGGTTGAAACATGCAGGAGCATGTTACTGTTTACCCTAAACTAAAAATAGAGAGAGAAGTATTTTATAATGATTTATATAAATATAATTTAATATTTCTTTATATTCCTCTTATAGCTTAGACATCCAAGAAAAAAAGCTATACTTTTGTTATTATTTATACTTTTTAAATTGCATTTTTAATGGAATTAGAAAAACGTCAAGGATACAAATAAGTAAACCTATCACTATTAATACCCAAAATAAACGATATGCAGAATAAACGTTATAACAAAATAAGAAGCCCTTATATCCTCCTATGTTATTATATGTACAATTGCCTTTAAATGTTGAGATAATTATTAATGTCAAATGACCTGCAAAACCACTTAAATATAATAGCGTTCCAAAATATAACTTTTTCATCTAATATCTCCCCTCCATACTTTAATATTTATTTGCTAGATTCTTTCTTTTATATCAAATACCAGATCTATTAATTTATTCAACCCTAGCAATATGCAGCTACTAATAAAATACTTATACCCATTTTCAAATCCTACTATAATAGAATTATACTCTGTTTGACCTAAAACGATATGCGTAATACCTATAATTATAGAAATTATAGCAAAAGCAATAATTATCTTTCCTATATTAGTTTTTATAATTAATCTCTCCTTTATCTTTTCATATCAATCATTATATGATATCATACTAAATTGACATTAGTATATACTATAGACACTATATTATTATGATAACCTTTCTTATTCTTACTTCCGACGTCTCAGCACTTTAGAAGGGATAACTTAATCCTATAACATTTCTGATAAATTAGAAATTATTTTTCTAATTCCACAAACATATACATTGGTACTTTCGATAACCATTTAATTCTTGATGACATATCCATCTGTTCTTCTGATGGAATTGGCTCGTTCAAATCAACTACTGTAAACTTGTTCCTTACGAAAGCTTTGATATACTCTGATAAGGTTCTATGCCTATATATTACCGAGGTATCAATACCTTTAATCTCTCCAACCCATTCTGTTGGGTTAAAATAATCGCTAACTAACACCTTTATTTTATCATCATCCAATATCCATTTACTATCTTTTGGCTTAAAACATGGATGTAATATAGATATAAAAACCCTCCCATTAGGTTTTATAACTCGATATATCTCTTTTAATGTCCCATCAAGGTCTTCTACATCCATTAACATCATCGAGCAAAGCACAACATCAAAAGTGTTATCAATGATTCCTGTTAATTCATTAGCATTTCTACATAATGCCCTAATATCCAAGCTTTCTTCTCTAGCCTTATTTGTAACGTAAGTTGTAAAAGTTTCAGAACAATCTACAGCAGTAACAATAGCTCCTTGTTTCAATAAAGCTCTAGAATATCCACCTTCACCACAACCCAAATCAAGAATTTTTTTCCTTGAACATCTCCTATTTTTTGCAAAGTATATGGCATTATGTAATATAGTCGAAAATCATTTTTTTGAGCTTTTTCAACCCAAGTATCCATAGCAACTTGATTCCAGCATTCTGTTGAACTATCTTGTTTCATTTTACACCTCAAATTAATTTATACCTTACCCACTCCATTGCAGAAAAACAAATATATGATTGAATAAATGTATTTGTAAAGTAACAATTTGGAGAAATAAGGTGCATAATATTATACAATTACGTTATTATAACATTAAATACTACTTTACATCTTTTGTTTTTTAATTAAAAAGTAGTATCTGTGCCTAACTACAATATTACTGACAATCGCTAATGCCACAAAAAAAAAATTATAAACGATAAAAAAAATTTTATTGTTCCAACTAATTTGAATATATTTGATATAATCATTGTCATAAATATTGCAATGATTGTGGCAACAATTGTTTGAGCATACATATTATTTAGAATAGTTATTAACATGTCCTTTCTTCATTAAAGCAGGGTTTTCCCGATGATATTTTATATATTAACAGATACTTTAATAATAAGCAATAAAAAAGACCTAAATTCAATTACGAAAATAGCTCTTATTCTCTCCTAAAGCTTCTATCTAGTTCTCGAAGCTTATCCTTTACTTCCTTATTCCTTTATTTAATACTGCAAATAATACTCCAACGGTTAGTAATTGTTTCCGCTTTTTAGATAATATACTTCTTGACTCATCCCTCAACATCATTCTTCGAGTAATAACTAAGTCTTTCATTTCTTTTATTTCTTCCTAAATTAAGTTAAGTGTTTTTTGCATTTCCATTAAGTCTGGTTCTAATCCTGCAGTATTACTACAATAACCAAAAATTTTAAATACTTCAACAGGCGATAACTCGTTGTTTCTATTAACCTTTTAATAAAGAAAATTTACTCAATCTAGAATATACGAAACTTTAGTTGATTACCTATTTTTTACGTTATTCTCATATGGTCTACCATTAAATTTTGCAATATACACTTGCCATTCAATTATTAATTATATGAAATATGATTTAATGCAATATTATACATATGTAATGGTCATTTGTCTTATATTGAGTGGAATATGTAGTATTATTGTAAAAAGATTACACGCTTAATTGACTAAACCAAGCTTTTGTTCTTATCTTACTTTCATAATCCTTAAAATTATAATAATAGAGGGTGATAAAAATACTTGAAATTTAACTATTCATTTATTTGCCTTATTTTCTCTATTAATTCATATCCAATCGCATTTAACATTTTTTTTGTTATTTCTGTTTTTATTTCATTTGTTATCTCTATTTCTTTACCTGTACGCAAATCAAGCATTACACTTTCAGCAGTCCAACCATTTGACAATTTGTATGTATTCATTGAATATCACCTCTATTATATGTATATGGAGAATGCTTGTTCGTATTGCCAAGTTTCATTTTCAATACTATATAATAGGGTGCTTTATTAAACGGATACAGAAAACCTAGTTTTGAAAAATTCGTGAAAATAAATCTCATAATTAAGAAACTCAGTTATAAAATAAATGATTTATATGCTATAATAAGTGATAGAGAAACACAAAGTATAGATTTAGTTTTAGTAGAAAATACATAATATTAATTAAAAAATTATAAAATCTGAGACTGGCTTAATTTGACAATCCTTGAAAAATATATTAAAAGGGGTTTATCTTATGGAAAGAGCTGCATTATATATACGCGTCTCTACTGACGATCAAACTGAATACAGCCCAGATGCACAAAAAAAACAATTGATAGAATATGCAAAAAAAAATGATTATATTATTGACTATAATTATATTTTTTCTGACGAAGGTATTTCAGGTAGAAAAGCTGAAATACGACCTGCATTCATGCATATGATTAGTATTGCAAAAACTAAACCCAAACCATTTGATGTAATATTAGTCCATAGATTTGATAGATTTGCACGTAATAGGGAAGATTCCGTTGTCTATAAATCACTTCTTAGAAAAGACTGCGATATAAAAGTTATAAGTATAACTGAACAATTAGAAGACGATAAATTCTCTATAATTTTAGAAGCTATGTTAGAAGCTATGGCTGAATACTACAGCCTTAACTTAGCTGATGAAGTTAAAAAGGGAATGTTTGAAAAAGCTAATAGAGGTGAACATTCTGGTACTCTTCCTTTAGGCTATAAACTTACAAACAAGATATTACAAATAGATGATTATTATTCTGCTATTGTAAAAGAGATATTTGAGCTATTCGTAAAAAAAGATTATTCAGTATTAGAAATTAGCAGATATCTTAATAATAAAAATATTAGAACAAAAAACAATACCATGTTTACAACAAGGGGATTAAAATATGTTATTCAAAACCCTTGTTATTATGGTGCTCATAGATATAATTACCGTCAAGGCTCTCAAAGTATCGCTAATGATAATAAAGATTGGATTATAATAGAAAACTCTCACGAACCTATAATTTCTAAAGAATTATGGCATAAAGCTCAAGAAAAAATTTATTTAAGTAAATTAATGTCAAGTTCACCAAAAAAGCAAGCTAGAAAATATTGGTTAAGTGGATTACTAAGATGTAAACATTGTCATGGTAGTATGACATCAACGATAATTAAAAATAAATATGTATCATATTATTGCTGTAATAGAAAAAATGGTATTTGCAAAACACCAAACAATATAAGTCTTAATAAATTAGGAAAAATGGTAATTGAAACAATGGAAAATGATTTAAATAATAATACCATAAATGCAAAAAGAATTGATGACAAATATAACCCTGAAGATCAAAATGTTCTTAACTTAAAATTAAAAACTGTCCAGAGAAAATATGTATTAGCTAATGATGCATATTTGGCTGAAATTGATACCTTAGAAGAATATAAAAAGAAAAAATCATTAATAAGAACTGAAGAAGAACAAACTCTAGAAGAGTTAAACAAAATTAATAATAAAATCAAATCAAGTTTTAATAGAATAAAATTTAAAAATAATATAGAACTTCTTAAATCAAGTGAATTAACCCAACTAGAAAAAAACAAAATAATTAAAACATTCGTTGATAAAATTGTCATTAGTTCAAGGGATAAGTATATAAAAATATACTATTATTTTATCGGGTAATTTGTTGCATACAGGACTCTGCGTTCCACCAAAATGCATACCAATAAATCCATGTGAACAAAATCGTTGCTTAGAATTTGTTGAAGGTGACTTATTAGAACAGAGTATTCAACCACTAGAATTATGTACTAGGCCAAAAACATTTAATGCATGTTGTTATGATCCAGTAGAAGATCCAACTCCAACAGACGAAGCAGCTACTAAAAAAGAGTGTGATACTTGCTTATAATCTATAATAGCATCATAGAGTCTAACTAATGTTAGGCTCTAGGTACATAACTAAAAATTAATTTCAAATCTACCTAATAATATATAATTACTATTAGGTATTTTATTTGATTTATAATATGTATACTCAAACAACCAAAAGAAGGTGTACCAATGAAAAATAAGAAATTTTATATTATTTGTACTATAATTGGAACATTGTTAATAATAACTGCTGTTATAAGACAACCCAGCGGCAAAAAATGGTTAAACACAATAGAATCTTTACAAGAAGCAGATAAAATTAAAATTAAATATACCTCCAGTAATACTTCTGATATTTATATTGATGAAAATCTTTACTTGTTAAAACAAGATATTTTTTCAATAACTGAAATAAACAAATTCAATAACTACATATCTCAGAAAAAAACTGCCCCTTATTGTAAAATATCTTTTTACCAAAATGACAAACCTATAGGAACAGCTACAATATGGGAGTTATCGGAAAGCATTAAGAAAGATGATATAGACCTTACATCATTAGTAAATGGTGTTCCCTGTGTTCTAGAAATAGGAAATAGATTTTGCCAATTCAATAAAGATAATCTTGAAATCAATTAATAATTTACGCTAAAAATAATCAAATCTTATGTAATCTTTAATTCTTAACTATAAAACCTGCAAAAAGCAAATTAAGGCTATGCCATTTATAATAATATATACAGCATAACCTTAACCTATGTTATCTTTCTACTATCATAGCGGTTCCTTGACCCCCGCCAATACACAAAGTAGCCAATCCTGTCTTACACTCTCTTTTAATCATTTCATAAATGAGTGTAATTAAAATACGTGCTCCAGATGCTCCTATTGGATGACCTAATGCTATAGCTCCACCATTTACATTGACTTTTTCTTTATCCAATCCTAAATCTCTAAGTACAGCAATGGATTGTGCTGCAAATGCCTCATTAGCTTCTATTAAATCAAGATCATCTACTGTCATTGAAGCTTTTTCTAAGGCTTTTTTTGTAGCTGGTACTGGTGCATACCCCATGATACTTGGGTCAAGAGCAGCAGAGGCATAAGATTTAATTGTAACTAGAGGCTTAATACCCAATTCCTCTGCTTTCTCTTTTGCCATTACAACTAGCATTGATGCCCCATCATTAATGCCAGAAGCATTTCCTGCTGTAACAGTACCTTCCTTATCAAATGCTGGTCTTAATTTTCCAAGTTTTTCTATAGTCATTCCGTGTTTTGGAAATTCATCTTTATTTAGAACTATAGGCTCTCCCTTTCGTTGTGGAATTACCACTGGCACTATTTCATCTTGAAATCTATCTTCTTTTTGGGCTTTTTCAGCTTTCAACTGACTGTTAAGAGAAAATTCATCTTGTTCTTCTCTTGTTACATTCCATCTATTAGCAATATTTTCAGCAGTAATACCCATATGATATTTGTTGAATATATCTGTAAGTCCATCATTTATCATTGAATCAACAAGTTCGCCATTACCCATTCTCTGACCCCATCTTGCTTTGTTGATTAGATAAGGCGCATTACTCATACTTTCCGCACCACCAGCAAGTACTATATCTGCATCTCCAAGCATGATGAATTGTGCTGCCATACTTACAGTTCTAAGTCCTGAACCACATACCTTATTGATTGTGATTGCAGGTGTAGTTTCTGGAATACCTGAACCGATAGCTATTTGTCTGGCAGTATTTTGACCAAGTCCAGCAGTTAGAACATTACCTATCAATACTTCATCAATCAATTCTGCTTTTACCCCTGATCTTTCTATAGCCGCCTTCGCTGCAACCACCCCTAGTTCAACAGCAGAGAGCTTAGTTAAACCACCTCCAAATTTACCTATCGGTGTTCTCGCCGCACCTACAATTACTACTTCTCTCATAAATACCCAATCCTCTCCAGAAATATTTTCCTATCATCTTCCTTTTTTTATAATACAATACCACCTGTTACTTCAAGAACAGAACCCGTTACGAAGCTTGCTTCATCAGAAGCTAAATACAAATATGCATTTGCAACATCTTCTGGCAAACCTAATCTCTTCATAGGAGCCTTATCCCTCATCATATTCAGAACTTTCTCAGGCATTTTTTCGGTCATAGGCGTAAGAATGAATCCAGGAGCTACAGCATTGACTCTAATGCCTTTTTTACCTAATTCTTTTGCCCATGTTTTAGTCATACCTATTACACCCCATTTAGTGGCAGCATAGTTGGTCTGACCATAATTGCCATATAGCCCCACAACTGATGTCGCATTCAATATAACTCCGTTGCCTTGTTCAATCATAACTCTAGCTGCAGCCTGAGCACAATTATAGACACCCTTTAAGTTAACATCTACAACCTTATCAAAGTTTTCTTCAGTCATTTTCACTAATGTACCATCAGCTGTAATGCCAGCATTGTTCACTATAATATCCAATCTCCTATAAGCATCTAATGTTTTTCTGATCATGGTTTCAACCTGCTGTCTATCAGTTACGTCAACTGTAATACCTATAGCTTCATTACTCATATCCTTTATCTTATTGACTGTTTCTTCTACTTCATTTTCAAATAAAGAAGCTATTACTACTCTTGCTCCCTCTTGTGCAAATTTAATTGCTGTGGCAGCACCGATGCCACGTCCTGCTCCTGTAATAAGCGCAACTTTACCTTCTAACTTCAAATATACTCCTCCTTTTTAATTTTAAAATAGCAGTGACTAAATTCTGGCTCAATATTAATCATAATTTAATCACTGCTACAAAATATTTGTGTTTATACTGTTTTAGCTTAATCTGTGGATAAATAATCCACTTCTTAATTTAGGTTCGAACCAAGTTGATTTTGGAGGCATCACTTCACCTGTATCAGCAACTTCCATTAAATCGTCTATAGTTGTTGGATACATTGAAAAAGCAACTTTCATACCTTCATCAACTCGTTTCTCTAGTTCTTCCAGACCCCTTATACCACCAATAAAATCTATTCTCTTATCAGTTCTAGGATCTTCTATATTAAGAATAGGACCTAATAAATTATCTTGGAGAATAGCTACATCAAGTCTTTCAACTATATTCTCCTTATTAGTTATACTATCCTTAGCAGTAAGCTTATACCATTTACCATCTAAGTACATTCCAAAAGTATGCTTTTTATCTGGTCTGTAACTTCCTTGTGAATATTCTTCTACTATAAATTTATTACTGATTTTATTAATAAATTCCTCTACTGTATAACCATTCAAATCTTTTACTACTCTGTTATAATCCATAATGAATAAATCTTCATCAGGGAAAATAACAGATAGAAAGTAATTAAACTCCTCTTCACCTGTATAATCTGAATTTTCTTCTCTTCTTTTCAAACCCACTTTAACAGATGAAGCTGAACGATGATGTCCATCAGCTATATACAAATAATCAATGTTTTTGAATATATTGTTGATATTATCTACTATGGAATCTCCATTGATTGCCCATACAATATGTGTAATGTCATCTTCACTTGTAAAATTGTAAATAGGCTTATTAAACTTAATATAATCATTAATTATTGTATTTAGTTCATTATTTTTTCTATATGTCAAGAATATAGGTGCTGTATTGGCATTACAATAATCGAAATTGTTAATTCTATCTACTTCTTTAGCTGGTCTAGTAAATTCATGTTTCTTTATGACATTATTCATGTAATCATCAATAGATGTACATCCGACAATCCCTGTTTGAACCCTACCGAACATTATCTGTCTATAAATATAATAGCAAGGCTTATCTTCTGTAACTAAAATCTTATCATCAATCATTTTATCAAGATTCTTCCTTGCTGTTTTATAAACAATAGGATTATATTGATCCATATCATCTTCTACATCTATTTCTGCTCTTACAACATGTAAAAAAGAGTATTCATTACCATTAGCCATATTTTTTGCTTCTTCTCTATTCATAACATCATAAGGTAGAGAAGCAACTTTTTCCACTAAATCTTTACTGGGCCTAATTCCCTTAAAAGGTCTTACGACAGCCATATGTTAACCTCCTATCAAAACATTGTACATACTAAAAATATTCTTTTATCTTATCAATTATTTCTAAACCTATTCTAGCTTGAGCCTCTTTAGTTGATGCTCCAATATGAGGTGTTAAGGAAACTTTTTCATGGGTCAATAATTTTTTATTTTTGGTAGGTTCTTCTTCATATACATCAATGGCTGCACCAGCTACCTTGCCTGAATTAAGAGCATTAATTAAAGCAGCCTCATCAACTACGCCACCTCTAGCACAGTTTATAACGAAAACTCCATCTTTCATCATATTGAATTCTTTTTCACTAAGAACTGGTCCAATCTCTTTAATAAATGGAATATGTAATGAAATGAAATCAGCAGTTTTCAACACTTCTTCTTTGCTTACACAACTATATTCATCGTATCCATCCTTAGCTATAATATCTGTATAAATGACTTTCATACCTAGAACACTAGCTTTTTTTGCCACTTCCACAGCAATTCTACCAAATCCTATGAGTCCTAGTGTCTTACCAGCTAATTCAGTACCTTTATAAGCTTTTTTGTACCACATGCCTTCTCTCATTGTTACATTGGATATATATAGAAATCTAGCCAATGAAAACATATGAGCGATTGTAAGTTCTGCAACTGAAGCACTGCTGGCTTTTGGAGTATTTTCAACTGCAATACCTTTTTCTCTTGCATACGATACATCAATATTGTCAAGTCCTACTCCAGCTCTAATGATTAACTTTAGATTACTTCCACACACTGCATCAATTATTTCTTTTCTGATTTTAGTAGCGGATCTAATAATAACTGCATCAAAATCACCTAATTGTTCTTTTAACTCTTCTACTTCCAAATGTTCCTTAACTAGTTCATGCCCCATATTAGTTAACTCTTTTGCAGCATTTTTATCCATACCATCAGCAACTAATATTTTTGCCATAATATAACCTCCAATAATCTTACTTTTAAAACCTATTAAACATAAAAATTATTTATTATTATTTACTTATTCTTTAATTCAGATTAAGTATATCTTCTATATTCTCAAGAAGTTCTTTTACCTCAGGCAATGTAGCATCTGCCATATGAGCTATTCTAAATGTTTTTTCTTTCAACTTGCCATATCCATTAGAAATCATGAATCCTCTTTCACCAAGAGCTTTATTTAATTCTGCTACACTGATTCCTCTTGTATTCTTAATATTTGTTAATGTATTTGACGCATATTTTTCATCAGGTAATAACTCAAAATATTCATTTGCCCAATTTCTAACATATTTAGCCATCTCAATATGTCTTGCAAATCTATTATCAAGACCTTCTTCTAGAATTTTATCTAGTTGATAATCAAGTGCAAACATATGTGACAATGATGGTGTTGATGGATATTGATGATCTTTTTTCTTAATAGTATCATATAGTTTAACTAGGTCTAGATAGAATCCTCTGTTTTCTACTTGTCTCGCGGCATTGATAGCTTTTTCTGAAATTGAACAAACAGCAAGTCCTGGAGGTAATCCAAGAGCCTTTTGAGTGGAAGTTATACATATGTCAATTCCACATTTATCAACTTCAATTTTAGCACCACCAGCTGAACTAACAGCATCTACGCAAAAAACAACATCAGGATATTTCTTGACAACTTCGCCAATTTCATCAACAGGATTCATAACACCTGTTGATGTTTCATTATGAGTAACTGTAACAACATCATATTTGCCTGTTGCCAATACTTCATCTACAGATTCTTTTGTGGTATGAGTACCCCACTCGACTTCAAACAAGTCAGCTGGTACATTATTACCAACAGCCATATCATACCATCTCTTACCGAATGCACCTACTGCAAACATAGCAGCTCTTTTTTTAGTACAGGAACGTACTGCAGCTTCCATTAATCCACTGCCGGATGTAGTAGATAGTATAATTTGATTCTTAGTATAAAATAGTTTCATGAGTTTTTCACTAATGTCTCTTTGAAGCTTAGACGCTTCTTTAGTTCTGTGCCCAATCATAGGTGTAGACATAACCTTAAGCACATCATCTTTAACCTCAACAGGTCCTGGAATAAATAATTTCTTATGCATATTAAGCCTCCTTACTTTAAATAAAAACTATTAATCATTTATCATCCATGAGCTTAATAACTCGAGAAAGATAAATAATACATAGAGAAATAATATATTGCTGTTTTTTTACAGTTTCGTTATCTCTCCAAATTAAGAATATCATAAATGAGCCATACTACAACTAAATTGAAATTATATCTCTTATAATTAAGAATTAATTTTCTTTCTTTTTACAATATTAAGTTATAGACACTATTAATTTAAATTATTAGTGTCAAACAAAAATAATCATATTACAATTAATAGCATCTACTCATACAAACATAATTTTATAACCTTATTTAATATATTTACAGAAAATCTTTGTCTATCTAATTATTTTATCTCTGAAAATCAAATAAACCCTAAGTTATTTTTATTTCAAGCATTAATTATTGAAGGATAGAATAATATATTAATAAATAAGTTATTACAACTTTATAAAGGAGAAATGTTTATGCCATACTTACTATCGAAAAATAATACTTCGAACTTGCTTATAGACAAAACTGGAGAAAGTATATACTATAGACGTTATCCAATAAAATATAATCAAAGAGCAGTTGTTATCGCTAAAAGCACTAATAATGAATATGCAGCATCTTTAGATGAATATAGTAATATACATATAATTTATAAGAACTCAACTAACAGTTTAGTTCATTTATATGAGAGAAACAATAAGTTTGAAGTTACTAATTTATTGGATGATTATGAGAATAGTTATCAAATAAGTAATATCAAATATCTATATCATCAAAAAAATTACATTTTCTATTGTGCTTATAATCCTTATGAACGAACAAGCGACTTAATATTCCACTCATTCAAGGACACTGAAAAAACTGAACCGCAATCTCTTTTCTCAGTACCTACTCTTTCATCTCCATATGAATGTATACTTGATAATAAAATCATATATCTCTTGTGTCAAGTACTTAATGAGAAAGGGAATTATGAACTGAATCTATATAAATACAACATTACATCTCAAGAATGGGAAGAATTTGAAACTATAGTCAATTCAGTAAGTCCATTCATGGATTATAGTCTATGCCTATGCGAAAATAAGATATGCGTTACATATGTAGAAAGAGACACAAACAATACTATATATTTTACTTCTAAGGATGATACTTGGAATGAACCAGTCAAAGTTTATTCTACAAAAGAATCCATATCTCCTGTAATCTTCATATACAATAATATACTATGGATCAACTTCAAAGAAAACAATAAACTAAAATACTCACTCTCATGTAATAGCGGAGCTACATTCATAGAACCTAAATTATGCTCTGCGCAAAATCCAGAAGCCAGACATTTCTATTTTTATGGATACAATAAAGGTAATCTTTCAGGCAACAAATTTTTTGGTTATATATACCAATATCCTATTTTAGCTGTATTGAGTCAAGTTGATACAGACAATATATTACTAAGTAGCCAAACCAACTTGGAAATCAAATCAATCATAGGTAATTTTACTTCAAATGAAATGTATAATATAACAACATTGAAAAAAGAACTTGAGGAACAAAAACAAGTTCAGCAAAATATCACTAAACAATACGACAATTTAGCTAAAATGGCTAAAGAATTACAAAACCAAGCAAAAATGTGGAAATTAAAAACCTCCCAAGCAGAGCAGGAAATCAAAAAATTAAAGAAAAAGTTGAGAAAAGCATATATAACTCCACCTAATAAGGAAATACAAGAAAATGAAATCATAAAACATAGCAAAAAATCTGATACTGACACTTTATTTGAGAAAAAAATAGATATAGAAATTCCAGACAATGATATTCCCAATATAGTCGAGCAAATAGCAGAAAGCAAAGACATTAACTCAAATAATAAGAAATTAGATGACCCAGAACTGATTGAACATATTATTACCCATTTAGAAAAAAAAGAAGAATATGGAAAATATGGCACTGAAGAAATAGATTTAAATGAAACCATAGATTAAAATAAGAACAACCTCCTTGCAAAAATTTAGAATATAAATATTTTGCTTAGGAGGTTTTTGAAATTTATAGAATCATCAATTAAGTAATTAGAGTACCTCTATGATAACATTCATTTACACCAACAACTATAATTTATATGTAGATGCATTATAGTCATCCACTATTTTACCAACAGTTCTTATCCTTTCAATATCACCTGTAGATGATATCTCATCTGAAATTCCAAGAATCAACTTATCTTTGAACAGACTGATTATTTTTTCTGTTTGTTCAATCAATTCTTGTTCTGGATAAATCTCATCAAATAATATAGCAGATATGCCATCAATTAAATAGATATCGTCACCTAGAGCTTCTTTAACTTCTTCTAATGTAACATCTCCTTGGGGTTTTGGAGTAATCGCTTCTATCCCATCTAACCCACATGTTCTAGCAAACTGAAGTAACGCCTTTGTATCACCATCCCAATGAGAACAAACAAATTTTCCACCTTTATGAAGATGATCACATCTTTTTAGATAAGCAGGTTGAACATATTTTTCAAAATAGTATGGTGGTAATGTTCCACAATGTAAATTGTCTCCAAAATTTATGATATTGATAGGCGAATTATTAATACATTTAATCATCCTGGTATGATTTTCATCCAATGCTTGGAAATATCTTTTGATTTCTTCTTCAAAGTCCATTAATCCATATATGGCTTTTTCAACTCCCATTATATCAATATATAAATGTTGTACATTGACTCTAGGCATAAATATTGTAGGAGCACCTAGATCTCCCCATTCTTCTTTAGTCTTCTGATAATAATTTTCATTCCAACCCCAATCACTATTTTCAGCGATATATGTAAAAACCTTAATATCCTCTTTTGTTTCTGCCCACCATTTTTTGATAATTTCATGAGGACTAGATGAGGTTTTTTCTGTAACCGATGACACTTTTCCCACTGGAGTTTCAATCACATGTTCAGTTTTAATTTCACTTAATTTATTATCATATCTCTTAATTCTAGGGCCATCAATCATATGAAAACTATCATTATATTCATATATTCTCGCTGAACACCCAAGTTCTCTGTATATCTCTGCTTTTGTTTTGCCTTCATAAGGTACAGGCAATTTTATACCTTCAAATTTTTTATCTGTCAACCAACACTGAATTCTAGGTTGCCAGATAATTTGACCGTTAGCTCTTCCAAATGCTACATCCTCATGTAAATTTGCCAGATTTTGATTCTTGTGATCTGTAATTCTACCCTTCATAATTTCCTCCTGTAGATAATTTAATTATTCAACTCTATTTTTAGAACATAACTTGATATTTTTCTAAATAACCTAAATACTGCTATAATATTGTTTAGGTACTATTATTTTAACCTAAATGGATTATTTTTTCTCATTACATATTGACAATCATTATGGTATATTGATATTATTAAATAAAATTTTTCGAGGTGTTCTATATGCATAACCAATTATTATTAAAAGATTTCTTAAAAAATAATGAAAGATTTTATGTGGGCAAATCATTATTTCATTCAAATATAAAAAGTAATTTTCACTCCCATGATTTTTATGAGCTATTCTTTGTTGAAAAAGGGACATTCATTCATTATATCAATAATGAGAAATATTATTTACCTGTTCAATCAATACAATTTATTTATCCTGAAGATAGACACTGTTTTTCAGCAAAAAAAGATAAAGAAACCACAATAACCAATCTGGCATTCTATTTCTCAGATCTAGATGATAAGTGCAAATTATTTTTCAATAAAATAAGGCAGGATAATTATAATCAGGAGATACCTAGTGTCTATGCCTTAGATTACCAATGGAGTTCTATTTTCAGTAAACTTAATAATTTAAAACAAATGCCTGTGGAAGTACAAGAATATTATTTTCAAAGTATTATTTATGATTATATATTTATATATAATATAAATATATCAAATAATCAAAATAATGAAATCATACCTAGATGGCTCCATCATGCGAAAGAAGAAATAAAAGAACAGGATAATCTAGTAATAGGATTAAAAAAATTTATTGAGCTTTCTGGGAAATCCCAAGAACATCTTACCAGACAGATGAAAAAATATTATCATAAAACTCCTGCTCAGTGGATAAATCAATTAAGACTAGAAAAAATGGAAACATTACTTTTAACCTCTAAAATGGATATACTAGATATAATATATGATGTTGGTTTTCATAATGTTTCTTACTGCTATTCTTTATTTAAAAAGAAAAATTCATTATCACCCAAAGACTTTAGAGAACGAAACAGACGGATTTTTGATGCTTGATGTCTTATTGAATTCATATGAATGTGTTTGCAGTCTTATTAATATGTAATAAGAGATTTCGTACAAGTATCCTAAATCTAAAATACTCCCTGTCAAGTTGACAGGGAGTACCTCATTTTAACTGGCTTTTTCAATTTTTATTAATTCAGTTGTAATTTAAATGTTTTAATCTCAAATGGTTTTATTTCAAATTGGAATTCTCCATTTGAAGTTTCTATATTATTATATTCTTTTATTTCTTCTAAATCACATTCTGTAACTTTCTTGATATCTCTAAAGAATTTAATATTCACATTGCTTCTTCTGTTGTAGCATTCATGTACACGAATAACGATCTCTTCGTCGTATTCTCCCATTTTAACTACTTCTGCAATGACATTTTCTTTATCCATCTTCATGAAAGATAATTCATTAGGCATAGAACCTTCACTAGCATCAGCTATACATGTATGAACTGGTACGTTGATTTCATAAGCTTGTTGAACAGTACCACCATTCTTCCAGTTACCCACATGTGGATATAATGAATATTTGAAGTTATGGATTTCCCTGTCTGCATCTTCATTAGGTGAAGTAGGAGATTTCAATAGAGTCAATCTCATATTGCCATCTTTTATGTCATGACCATATTTACAATCATTAAGTAAACTTATTCCATAATCATCTTCTGATAAATCAGCCCATTTATGACCACATACTTCAAATTTAGCAGTATCCCAACTAGTATTCCAGTGAGTAGGTCTTTCAACATTACCGAATTGAATATCATAAGTAGCTTTTTCAGTATGAATATCCACTGGGAATGCAGCTTTTACAAGTATATGTTTTTCCTTCCAATCAATAGTAGTATCAAAATCGATTCTTGGAATTTCATTATAGATAGTCATAAGTTGAACAATAGTTGAATCCAAGAATTTCCTCTTGATTTCCAATGTTGCTTTTAATGGAGATTTCTCTACTACATTTACACTTTCCACGTTATTGATTTCCCACATTTTTTCTTGATAATAGATATTGATGTCCCATGCATCCCAGTTATGAGGTTTATCTTCGAATGCTTGAAGAACATTACCTCTTTGGCCTTCTTTCAATACTTGTCTGTTGACTCTCTTATCTATTAATGAAGTTATGTTTGCATTGTCATCCAATCTTATATCAAAGAACTTGTTTTCTAAATGATTAACTTCAACAGTTAAAGGCTCATCATTATTGTTCTCTTCTTTTCTTATTACGAATGTTTTATAACCTTTTGCAGGTATCTCAGCATAAAAAGATACAGTTCCATCTTTATATGTTGTTAGAAGTTTCTCATCATTATCATATACAGATACTTCTTCTTTATAATCAAAATCTATTACCTCTGATCTGTCAAATGATAGTGGGTTAAATACTACAATTGATTTCTCATCTATACCGATATTTTTAACTATAGCATCTACAGAATTATTTTTTATATCTGTTCCCTTAGCGATTATTTCTTCATATTGTTCTTTTGAATCTTCATATACTTTCTTGATTGATGAACCAGGTATAATATCATGGAACTCGTTGAGACAAATGATTTCCCAACCATTATATATATCATCTTTTGGATAAGGTGTTCCTTCTACAAGATTAGCCATAGATGATAACCATTCAATTTCTTCATATAAGAATTCCGATTTTCTGTTATAACGTTTATTTCTAGCCATACTTGTTAATGTACCTCTATGATATTCGAAGTATAATTCTCCAACCCAACTAGGTAATTTTGGATCATCTGATACATTTTTATCAAGGTTCTCAAAGAAATCAGTAGCAGAAGTTAATTTTACAGCAGGACAACCTTTTATTCCTTTTTCAAGACGCTTAGAAATCTCTAGCATATCTTTAGTTGGTCCACCACCACCATCACCGAATCCATAACTGATTAGAACTTCGTCACTTAAATCTTTTTGCTGATATCTTTCCCAAGCACCTTTTACGGATTTCGGATCGATATATCCGTTATAAGTAGTAAAGAATCTTTCTGGTAGATCATCAAAATTAGCTGTTGTAATGAAATGAGTCAATACTTCACTTCCATCAAGTCCTTCCCACATGAAAGTATCATAAGGAAGCTTATTATATTCATTCCAACTTATTTTAGTTGTCATGAAATAATCTACAGAAGATTTCTTCAATATCTGCGGTAAAGCTGCACTATATCCAAATACATCAGGTAACCAGAGAATCTTGTTCTCAACACCGAATTCGTTTCTGAAGAATTGTTTTCCATAAACTATTTGACGAACTAGTGATTCACCAGAACTTAAGTTACAATCAGCTTCAACCCACATTGCACCTTCTGGTTCCCAACGTCCTTCTTTTATACGTTCTTTTATTTGTTCATATACATCTGGTCTGTCTTCTTTTAAGAATTTATATAATTGTGGTTGACTTGACATGAATTTATAATCATCATAATGATTCATCAGTTCCAAAACAGTTGAAAAACTTCTTTGAACTTTTAATCTGGTTTGGTCCAGATCCCATAGCCAAGCAACATCGATATGTGTATGTCCAACACATTTGGCAACTACACTTTTATCTCCACAGAATTCATGATAATACTTGTTTTCAAGGAAATCTAAAGCTTCATTGATATTATTATAGAATTCTTCATTATATGGCTTTCTAAGATCAAGCATATTAACTGCTTTTGTCAAGAACTTGATAGTATCTATTCTATCTTTATTTTCCTTAGGAAGTAATTTAATCACTTCAAGAGGTACATAAATATCATAATACAATTTTTCTACAGTATCATCAAATACACTAACAGTGTTTCTACACTCTGATAGACTATCAAATGTTCCACTATAAGCTTGTAAATCTACAGCTATTTTTTCTCCTAATTTAGAATTATTTGTTAGGACTATTTCAGTATGGTTGATATCAAGTCCCTGAACCAATTTACCGTTAACAAATATAAGGAATTGTGGATTATTAGCATCCCATTCTCCCTCTTTACCTGTTAAGACCTGATATACTAATTTCTTGTCAGCATATTCTTCAGTAACGACAAATTCACTTCTAAACCAAGCATATTTGTCTTTACCACCCCACCTATCATCTTTATTGAATTTTCTAAATGGTTCATCTGACTTATCTACTTCATCAACTTCCTTGAAGAATCCTTCTTTGATTAAAATGTTTTCAATAGTAGTTGATTTTACATATCTCAATTTCTTAATTTCTTCTAATAGTTTACCTATTCTTTCAATTTCAAAAAACATTTCCAAACCTCCTTAATTATTTTTAACAAAAAATAACTATAACACTATAATTATTAGAGAATTTTAATCAAAAAATACATCTAGTACAAAAAACAAATTAACATTTTAGCTAAGAAGTATACCTTTTTTTGCAAAAAAGGTATTCTCTAATAATAATAGCACTTTCATGCTTTTATTATATTAGCAGAATACCTTAAATAAAATAGTTATAATAGACTTTTATTTAATATTTTGAGACATTTTCACTCTCCTGTCAGTCTCAAATCTTTTTTTATCCTCATATAAATTATTATGGAAAGCACAGCTGTTAGTATATTACTTATCAACATGGAATACCAAATACTGTACTCATTCAGATTGGAATAAGTAGACAATAATACAACTACTGGTAGTCTGAATATATATAATCTTATCAAACTAAGTAATAAATTATATTTAGTATGTCCAGTTCCTTGGAATACACCAATTACGACTTGGAATATTCCCCAAGGTATCACTGATATAGAATAAACACTCATAGCATTAACTGTATGACGTAATAGCTCTTCATCACCTTTAGAGAACAGCCCTGCTATGTTATATCTTAATACCAGAATAACGGATATGATTACGATAGATGTTATTATAGCGATGATAAAAGTCTTTGTTACAGCATCTTTAGCACGTTTACTCTGTTTTGCCCCTAGATTTTGACCTATGATTACTGCCACCGCAGTTCCAAAGCCCATGACACTAGAAAAAGCTAATGAATTAATTCTATTAGTTATACCATAAGCAGCTAACACACTCTCTCCATAACCAAGTACATATTTATTAATCATTATAAAACTATAGGATACAGACGATTTTTCAATCATTAAAGGAAATCCTATAATGAATATAGAAGAGATTATCTTCTTGTTGAATCTAAATTTCTTAAGTGACAATCTGAAATTGGTTTCTTTAATGAATAAATCATAAACAGCATATATAGAAACGAACATAGTTGCAATAATTGTAGATACAGCTAGACCAACTAAACCTTTTTTCATCACATTAATGAATATGGCACTACAAATAACTTTAATAATTACAGACATGGTATTAACGATCATAGTTTCCAGCGTAGCACCTCTGGCTCTTTTTATAGCGAAGTATACTGTATTGATGAAAACAAATACAATACTTAATATATTTATCTTGAAATAAAGATTTGCTATACTCACTAATTCATCTGTAGCTGACATCATAATCAGTATCTCTTTAGAAAAGAAGAATCCAACAATGAGTAATATTGAACCTAACATAAGACAAAAATTAATTAACTGAACAGAAATCAATTTAGCCCTATCATAATCTTCTCTTCCTATTTCTCTAGCGATAAGAGTAGTTCCAGCTATGGCAAATCCCATACCTACTCTCAATATAAGATTATTGATTGGAGATACAAAACTTATTGCAGCTACTTCTTTACTTCCGATATTAGCTACAAACAATACATCAATAAAATTATAAACAGATTGTACAAAATTATTTATAACTACAGGAACCGATAATATAAGAATCACTTGCCATAGATTACCTTGAAGAATCATATGTCTACGCTTTACATCATTATCTTTCATACATTTCACCTATATGCCCTTTTAAAAAATATGCCTACATTATGCATATTAAATATCCTTTCGCCTTTAAATTAAACCCAAACTATTCAATCAAGAATAATTTGAGTTTATATAAGGAATGAACTGTTATACCGGATTTATTTTATAGGAAAGCTTGTCCTCCATTGATTTGAATAACTTCTCCTGTCAAGAATGAAGCCTTTTCACTGACTAGGAACTCTATTACTGTAGCAACTTCTTCTGGTTGACCGAATCTCTTAAGTAAAATGTTGTTTTTCCATGAATTGAATAAATCGATATTCTTCTCTTTTGTTGCTTGATGGAAAGGAGTATCAATTGTTCCAGGTGATACTGCATTAACCCTAATTCCTGATTCAGCCAACTCTTTGGCCAATGCTCTTGTAAGTGTTGTAACAGCCGCTTTAGCAGTACCGTATACGCCAGCACCTGGTCCACCTGAATTCCAACCAGCTATAGATGTAAAGTTAACTATTGAAGGCTTATCTCCTTTCTTAAGTAATGGTATAGCTGAACGTGTTACAAAAAATACACTATCTAGATTAAGAGCCATGACTTTTCTGTAGAAGCTTGTTTCCATACCTTCAAAACTGCTTCTTCCTCCTAATCCACCTGCATTATTAACAAGTACATCTATCTTTTCATATTTTTTACTGATAGTCTCGAAATTCTCTATTACTTGTTTTTCGTCAGTTACGTCAAACATGAACAATTCAGTTTCTATACCCATTTCATTTAATTCATTTACAGCATTTTTACCTTGTTCTTCATCAATGCCATTTAAAATTATTTTATAACCATCTTTTCCAAGGGTCTTAGCAGTGGCTAAACCTATTCCACCTGTTCCTCCAGTTATTAATGCATACTTATTCATTGCAAATCCTCCTATTATATTAATTATTGTTTATCTAAAAAATCTTGTCTACATGGAGTAAAGATATCAATTAGCTTACCTTTCTTACGACACACAGCACCATGTTTAATATTGGCTTGTTTGTATGTACTGTCTCCAGGTTTACAGATTCTTTTGTTTCCATCTATATTAAATTCGAATTCACCTTCTATAATATAAGTAATCTGTTCATGTGGATGAGCATGCACTTCCATCTCAGCATTCTCATCAAAATAAACCTCTACTATCATTAAATTATCATTATAAGATAGAATTTTTCTTCTGATACCATTGCCAAAGTCTTTTGTTTTGATTTCACTATTTACGAAATAATTTTTTATATCCATTTTTAGGACCTCCTTATTTTCCAAGTTAGATCATAAGTTATACTACTTTCATGAGCTCTAACTATTAATGATGTTCTTTGTTCAGTTATAGGATTATCAGGAGATTTAGCTATAAAAAGCTCCTTACCATCCAGATTTATTCTGCTTGTTATGATATAACCAGCAAGCTGAAAATCCAGATCAACATAAGTTGCTTCAGTTATTACCTTATTTATATTACTTATATGCTGATAACCATTTTCATGGTATTCTAGACTACTTTTTTGTAATTCAAGTTCTGATAATAGATTTGCTTCAACATGAAAGAAATAATCGTAAGTATTTATCCTATTAGAGCTTACTGTAAATAAATCTCTAAACCCATCTTCTGTAATTTCAACTTTTCTTCTAAAATCAACACCTTCATAGACATTATCTACTTTGGCATCAATCATATTTTTTCTAAACTCTAGGCAAGTACCCCCTTTCAACGAACTATGGTTTTCTCCATTCACTACAACGGTATTATGTGATGCAGTCATTCTGTGCCATTCATTACATAATGGATTGCCATAGCCTGAATTTGATAAATCTCTAGTTAATGTTTGGTCAAAGAAAGTAACTTCAATGTTCATTTTATCTGGATGAGCATGTGAAGGTACATTATGACCATATTTATAGAAAATGTTAATACCGTTATCTTTTATTATTCCAAATTGTGACGCTGAAAAATTAATAGATGATGTATTAACCTCTACAGCTTCATTTGGGTGTAACTCTGGAATCAAAATGAGTCTTTCCAGAGATATTTCATTGTTATAGTAATAAGGTCTTGATAATGGAAATTGACCTCTTATACCATCTTTATTCATTATATTCTTCAATAAGTTACCTATTTCACTATCTACTCCAAATACCTTAGTTGCAACGCTATAGATATAGCTGTATGTCTTAAGGTTAATATTTGGCCAACCATCGTTAGGATTAGGTAGCTTATGATTATCAAAAGCATAGTTATATGCTGAAATGAACATCTTTTTAATAATATTCTTCTCATTACCGAAATCATAATCATATAACTTGCAAAAAAGTAATAGGTTAGTCATTCCCTCAAGAGTAAAGAAGTTATAATGAATGGAGCCCTCATACCAAAATCCATCTTGAGTAACTCCTCTTAATAGTTGTTTTCGTATATTGAATTCACCTTGAAAAGTAAAATCAATCATTTCTTTATCCTGCAAAAATAATCCCATTACACCTATTGCACTATTACACCAACAAGGAATGTTATGAATCTCATTCACTTGAAGTTTCAACAACTTGAAAGCTTCTTGAAACAGATTATCATTAACAGAATTAAGAAAATCACTACTTATTTCATCCTTAACCAACTCAAGAGTATTTACCATTCTTATAATCAATAAGGCCTCATTCAGTGCTTGTGGCATAATCCTTCCACAGCCCCATTCCATATCTTCAAGACTATCAAATATTGTGTTTTCTTTTTTATGTAATTGGAATTCAAGATAATGATCAGAATAAAAACCTATAATCTTCTTAACATATTTAATATACTTATTTTCTTTTGTAAGTCTATATAATAATGCAGATTTCCATGCTGCCAGAACAGCATCATTACGATACATATATACCCAGACACCATTTAACAATTCGTTGTCGTATACTTCTTTACATATTTCGCATTGATGAGCTCTAGGTTTTTTTCTATCATAAATAAGTAATCCGCCATCTATTTCGCAGAAATAATTATGCCCCCATCTTGATATTCTATTAGGATCGTCATAAAACTCGGGACAAAACTCATTAACATCTTCTTCTATCTGTTTTATCATATTCTTATAATTATCATTTAGTTTTATTTCTTCTTTTAATTTTTCTATCTCTAAATATTCCATATAGCCTCCGTTATACACAATGTCTTCTAAACATACTCATAATTTTATTTATACACATAAGAATAATTACATATATTATCCCAAATGTTATGGGTTCACCTGGAAAAGGTACTTGACTAGGTGATAGAGAAAGTACTTTTATCAATAATTGATTGATCAACGAATATACATATACCATAATCAGAACTATAAGCATTGATTTAAATATTTCTTTTAACCTTGTCAATACTTTATTAAACACAGTTGTTTCATTATATCTTTTGTTGGATCTTACATTAAGCATTTTTCTGATTAATGGATTAATTACTGCAATATTAAAAACACCTATTCCCAGTCCTAGAAAAAATATAAAATCTACTGTTCCGACCTGATTTCCAAGACCTGTGCCCCATCCTACAAAAAAATATACTGCTCCAACTGACCACCATCTAATAAGGTATTCTAATCTTTCATCCGTAAAAAATTTTTTTCTAGGTTTCATATGATATCCCTCACTTGCTGTTGAGTTTTCTTTTTGTTATAACGACAGTAATAGTACCTACACCATATATGATTATGCTTGCTATAACATTATATAAAGAAACAACAATGTCATTATAAGTTAGCAATTTACCTTGGCTTACATCATCCAATAATATATGAATATACTTAATACCAACTACTATAGCAATAGCTGAACATATTATAAGTAAAATGGAATTATTACTCTGTTTAACATTTTTCATATTAAAAACAGTAACAAGTCCAAAAATTATAAATAAGAAAAAGTAAAAACCAACATCTGTTGCGAAAACTTTAGTAATGACACTAATATGCATTTGTGATAAAACCAATTGTAATAATGCCATTGTACAAGTGACATAAATTGTAATATTTAACAATTTTTCTTTCATTTAAATGCTCCTTCTATCTAATTCTTAATTCAGTTTCAGTATCGAAGAAATGAACCTCATCCATCTTTATAGCAAGTCTTATCTCATCTCCATATGAATAACTCTGTCTTGCTCTTATTTTGCTAACTAACTTCTTTTCTCCCAGCTCAAAATGTATAAGCATATCAGCTCCTAAAAATTCAACTACATCTACAATACAATCTACTACTGAATCAGAATACTTTTTTAGTGATATAGGTTCATTTGAAAAATGTTCAGGTCTTACACCCAAAATGATTTGTTTTCCTATGTAATCAGTAAGTATTTTCATCTTGTCTTCTGGAATCTTTACATTAAAACTCTCACTTACAAATCTATTCCCATCAATATGACCTTTAATGAAATTCATAGGTGGACTTCCTATAAATCCACCAACGAATATATTTTCTGGTGATAAATACAATTCACTAGGAGTCGCTATTTGCTGTATCTTACCTTTATTTAATATCACAACCCTATCAGCCATTGTCATGGCTTCTATCTGGTCATGAGTAACATAAATAAAAGTCTTGTTAAGTTTATTATGCAAATCAACTATTTCTTTACGTGTACTTGTCCTCAATTTTGCATCTAGGTTGGATAGTGGTTCATCCATTAGAAATATAGTAGCATCTCTCACTATGGAACGACCTAGAGCAACTCTTTGACGTTGACCACCTGAAAGGTTATTTGGTTTTCTATTCAGATAACTTTTTAGATCTGCTATATCAGCAGCCTTCATAACTTTTTTATGTATTTTGTCAGTATTTTCATGACGAACTGTCAGACTCAGTCCCATATTTTCATAGACTGTCATATTGCCATATAAAGCATAATTCTGAAATACCATTGCGATATCTCTATCAGATGGGGCAGTATCATTGATTCTCTTCCCATCAAGAAGCATATCACCGCTTGTTATTTCTTCTAAACCAGCTATCATCCTCAGTAAAGTTGATTTACCACAACCGGAAGGACCAACCAAAACTATGAACTCACCATTTTTTATATCTATGTTGCAGTCGTATACAGCTTGGAAACCTTCAGGATAAATCTTATTTATGTTTTTCAATTCAAGATCTGCCATATTATCCTCCTACTAACTTAATACTTCTTCACTAATATTGTTTTCGTTAATATAATGTATTCTGTTATTAGATTTAATGGTTGAGACAATACCTGCAATAAATACCACTACTGCACTAGCCAATAGTACTAATGATAGATACATTTTTACTTGTCCACACAATTCATGTGGAATGAAGAAAAATCTAATCCCTTGAACTACACCCATTAATATACTTAGATAGCTCCATTTCAATGAATATACTCTTAATTTTACAGCCGCTAGAAAACCAACCATCAATAGCAAAATATTAGTAATGATAAAAATACCAATAGAATAATCAATTGCCATATTCTTTAGAGTAAATATCGTATAAATAGTATCTAGGATTACAAAAATCAAAACCAGATTATATCCAATCTTATTTTTCTGGTATAATTTTTTTTCATCAAGCTTCATTAGAACCTCCCCTTATACGTTTGGTTTTTATTGTAGATATATAATTACTTAATGATGTAATAAATAATAATATAGCAGCAATAATAATAACTATAAATAATACCGTAGATAAATCAAAGGCAACTATTGAAGGAGTATAGTTTTTGATCTCCCCGAAATCAAAAGATGCGTATATATTCTTGTAATATGGAATATCTGACAATATCTTATATGATGATAGCAAAGTATAAACAGTAGTTATGATTACGAAAGAAACTCCAAATATACCAGGTTTCTTCTTGTTTATATCAAAAGGTATCAACAATATTGCCAATATCACATATATTAAAGAAGTATTGAATATTGCTTTATTGAGAACTTGCACATCTTTGAAGAAGTTGAACATCTCAAAAGTCCCTTCATAAAACAAAGTATAATAATTAGTCATAAATCCCAAACTCAGAATAAAACTCAAAAGTGTCAATGCAATAAAAATATAAGCTAAAATACGTTGTATCTTTAATAATAGATCTGGTTTCAATCTCTTAACCTCCATTTATATTAATAACAACATGAACAATCCATTATTAATATGTGAGGGAGAGAACATAAGTCCTCACCCTTTTAATATTTATTTATTACTTCTATCATATGCTCCTTGGTATACTTTAATATATTCTTCTACTCCACCATCGATATAGAGCTGTTTGAGTTCTTTCACACTTTCAACAGCATTGTCTCCATTTGTTATATACATGAATATTTGCTCTGTTTGAATATCCCCAATAGATAGAGTTCCAAGTTTAGCTGTATCTTGTTCAGTCAATGAATATACTGGTGGCACTAATTTAAATAATGGATCTTCAGAATCGTACGATGTACTCAATACACCTGCTGATTCATATAAATCCCAGGCATCCCATCCTTTTTCATTGGTCAATTGAAGTTCGAATCCAATTTCTTTTTGATATCCAATCGGAATTAAAGAACCCATATAATCTCTTAGAAATCCTGAAACATCACCATTTTTCATATCATTGGAAGTATTTATTAGCCAATCATTGAATTTAGGATATTCTGTACCATTTGGAGCAACAAAAGTCTCTCCTTCTGCTAGTACATCTGGAATTCCATAGTTTTGTACAATATGACCTTCTTCAGTAAACATATAATCAAATAACTTAAGTGCCGCATTAATTTGTTTTTCATCAGAAGCTGTAGATATAGCCCATCCACCTAGTTTAATAGCTCTTGTATTCTCAACATAATGAACAAATTCCTCATTTGAACCTATTTTAGTAATAGGTGGAAGCATTCCAACTATATCATCATTACTAGCTGTAGTTGATTGTATCCAATCATTTGTCATGAATCCGAATTGCTTGTGTCCTTCTTCATCATCTTTTGAATACATAGGTTTTCTTATTTCATCTTTCATACTGAGATCAGCAAATTCGCTATAAATCAAACCTTCAGAATACATATCTTTTAGATAATCCACTATTTTAAGGAATTCATCTTCGGCATATGAGAAATTGAATTCTCCATTTTCGTCAAGATAGAACCTTGCCTTATATGAATCTGATCCAAAAACACGTTGTCCATCAAAATAATTAGCAAATCTAAGTAGATCTTCACGATATTTGGTTTTTCTAAAGAAGATAGGTGATATCTGAGCATCTTCAACTACTTCTCCAGTTGAAATCTTTGATAAAGTATTAGGTGATAACTCAATAACACGTAAAAGAGCAACCAATTCATCTATATCATATTCAGCTGTTTTTCCTAAGTATAGATCAGATGGTTTTTCTAAATCAGGATATGTATTGGAAATATAGTCACTCAATGTATTAAGAGCGACATCCCTTGTTAATTTATCGTTATTACAAGCTTCATTTTGTAGATCAATTACATTAGTTTCATTTCTATCCCAGTAACCTTTATAATGAACATCTAATGTATGTGATTCATCAATCAATGACTCTTTTCTGTCCAGTAATTCTATTACCCATGTTTCTCTTCCTGCAAATATACGAGCATAGCTACCAATTTCTGCTGTGTATGGTACATGATAGATTCCTCCATCATATGCTGTTATTGCTTTCGCTACATTAGGATTTTCTTCTAGATATTTAGAGAAATTAGGCATATCATTCAAACGTTCTTTTAAATTAACGAAATACCCTTGAGCACCATAACTCATAAATTGTTCAGCTATATTGTCTCCGCCATAAACAGTTGCATCTGTGAATCCTGTAGCTGCTGAAACTTCTATCATTTCTACAGCTTTTTGGTCTTGAACAGCAACATCTTTTAAATCAACTCCAATTTGTTCTTGAATATACTTCCAAACCGGTTTCAGGTCACCTTGTGTTATGATTGAACCATCAGGCATAGTAAGTGGAACTGCTTGTTGATATGTTATTGTTCTTTGATTATTTCCCAAAGCAATATTTAGATCTAGTGACTCAGCTAATTCCAATTTATCATTCTCTTTACTTGCCTCTTTATTACCAACACCTGCATCGGTTTTTTGATTAGCTTTCCCTCCACTACAAGCGGTCATACCAATACTCATAGTAACAATTAATAATAAAGCAATAAGTTTTTTCATAGAATACCTCCTAGATTTTATTATTTAACATGTTGATACATGTAAAATACTTAACATGTAATTGTAATATATGTAACTAACCTTTTACTCCACCCAAATTAACACCTCTAGCAAAATACTGTTGAATGTAAGGATATATTATCAATACAGGTATTATGGAACATACCAGTATCGCATAAATATATGCATCTGTTGCATAAGGTAGATTAATTGGCATATCATCAAACATCTTCCTATAGTTTTCTATGAGAATTCTCATATATACTTGAAGATTCAATTCCATAGGATTTTTTAATAGCATTCTAGCCCAGAAATATCCATTCCAACGGCTTGTCGCATAAAAAAGTGTTACTGTCGCTAATGCAGCTTTTGACATTGGCATATATATTTTTCTTAGCATCTGGAATTCAGTGACACCATCCATCCTCGCTGCTTCATCAATTTCTTTTGGAACACCTTCAAAATAGTTTCTCAAAAGAATAATGTTATAGGCTTGTACACCAAAGGCGAATATTATTCCCCATCTATTATTAACCCCCATATTTACATAATTAAGGTATGTAGGAATCATCCCTGCATTGAACCACATAGTGAATACAACCAAAAAGTTGAATTGTCTTCTAAAAAGCAATCTTTTCTTTGCTAGTGCATAAGCACCTGTAGTAGATATAAGCATACTCCATGCAGTACCGAATACTGTATAGAACAATGTATTAACATAAGAAATCCAAAATCCTTTGTCATTGTAAATAAGCTTATACACTTGAAAATTGATGTTTTTGGGAAGTAGAACTATTTTCCCTGCTTCATATTCTAATTTGCCGCTTATTGATGCTGAAAAAGCATATATAACAGGATACAAAGCCACTATTGCAAAAGCTCCAACTAATATGTAAGCCAACATTTTAAATATTATTTCACTTTTATTTAATCTATTCATCTTTCCACCTACCATAATGACGTTTCTGAAACTTGTCTACTGATAAAATTAGCTCCCATTACCAGAGCAAAGCCAATAAGTGCATTAAACATACCTGCTGAAGCTCCCAGGGCTTGATTACTGCCTTCCAGACCTATTCTGTATACAAAACTCGATAGAACATCTGCTGTTTTGTAAGTGTTCTCATTGTATAATAGAATAATTCTTTCATACCCTACGGATAACATTTTTCCGATTCTTAATATAATCATTATAATAAGCGTAGGTGCCATACCAGGGAATGTAACGAATCTAATTTCTTGAAACTTATTACCTCCATCCACTTTTATCGCTTCATATAAAACTGGTGAAATACCCATGATAGCTGCAAAATAAACAATTGAACTGTATCCAGCTTCTTTCCATATTCCAGTGATTATGTATAGAGGTCTGAAATAATTTGCATTCTGGATGATTTTCGTACCATCAGGTACTAAATTAGTTTCAAACAGTAATTTTGCAATTACACCTGTATTTACCTCTCCATGATATAGAAGAGTCAATGCCAAACCAGTTATAGTGACTTCTGATAAGAAGTGAGGTAAATATGAAAAAGTCTGAGTAATATTTCTAAAGGTAACATTAGAAATGTCACTAAAGAGTATTCCCAATATAATAGGTATAGGAAATCCAAATATCAACCCATACAAACTAATTAAAAACGTGTTTCTAAAGGCACTCCAAAATTGTTCTGAATAAGGACCTGCAATTAGACTAATAAAGTTTGAAAATCCAACAAAATCGCTGCCACCTATTCCAAGGTTAGGCTGGAAATTCTTGAATGCAATAAGGAGTCCCCCCATGGGCTTATACATCCATAACAGATACCAGATTATCATTGGTAAGAGTAATGCATATAAACGCCAATCAGTCATAATGATCTTTGCATAATTTACAACTTTGTTTTGCGCCCTAGCAGTCTCAATTTTACGCATAATTTTCCTCCTGTGTTATTATACTTTTTGTCCATGTTGTAATAGATAGGTGTTCATATTAACTAGAAGACCATTTCTATGTTTAATGATAATTAATATCAAAAAAACCATTGTCATATTAAATAATTGAGTCAGGAAATAATATGCCGCCGACTTACTAAATACACCTGTAAGTATGAATATCCCTACACCTTTTCCAATTGATACACCAAGATATGCTGTTACAGTGAACAAGAATAATCTGATGATATTATCTTTAATCCTGTCCCTATCAACGAATCTGAACACTATACATGAAACTGCGATAAAAGCATTAGCAATTGGATATAATATAATATTTTCTATTACACTTGAATCATGAAGGAATATCATAGGAATACCTGCGACAATATATACAACAGCTCCCCATTTTCCCCAACGGATCATAGCAATCAATGCTATCAATATAGAAAAACTCAGATAATACCCTGCACCAGGTAAAGTAATATGTAAAATCTCTCCGACAATTTCACAAACAACAGCTATGACAGACAATAAAATCAAGTCAAACAAACGATATTTTTCAATACTATCAATCATAACTTAATGACCTTCTGCACTATATTATTCTGCAACTTCAACAGAACGCCCTTCGAATCATATGTATTGTTTTTATATTTAACTTTATCATCATATGAATATAGCAAAATCTCTGAAGAATCTTTGTCTATTATTTCTACACCGAAGCAATCCTCAGTATTTATCTTCTCTACAACTAATGAATTGTCATCTGCTTTACTTGGCATAATTACATTCAAGAAACATAAATCCTTCTGTTTGGATTTATTGGAAATATGTAAAGTCTTCATTCTACATTCTCTGAATTTATCAGGTTGCTGAGTAGTCATAATCGCGCGTACATTATTTTCTAACAATTCGTACTCCGTCTCTACTGGAGAAACATTTATCACTTTCATCTGTGCTGGTCCATTTTCATACAAGAACTCCCCATTTTGTTGGACCTGAGGGAACACATCTGAATGCAGTACAAATGTATATTTGTGAGGATCATCACTCATCAATTCATCCATTACGATGAAATATGAATTCTTGGTATGAAGTACATGTCTCGCGAATCTTCTTAGCTTTAATTCTTTTTTATACATCCTAGATGTCTCACCGACTACATATACATAGTGTTCTTCATTTCTGAATGTCTCAATTTCTCCGACCATATCTTTGGTGTAATTTTTCCATATATTATTTTGATTTTCATCTTCATATCCTTTACCATCAACAATGACGACATTATGATCTGAAGCTTTAACTGTTCTGTTATATCCATCATCTATGGTTAAGAATGTATTATTGGAATTCAGTATGAAAGAGTTATTATCAGGATGTTGATGAGACAAACCAAAACAATTATAATTTTTTTCTTCCTTCAATTTCCAAAGATTATCCCATTGAGTTTTTCCTCCCGGATAACTTGTCTTAAAAGAAAAATGAGTTGCATCTTCGCTCCATGAACTTCTGATGACAACTAATCCCAGATCTTCAAAATATCTTACAAGATCAAGATCATCAAAATCCTTCTCCTCCACTTTTGGATCATAGAACAATAATTCAAATAAACATTCTGGCAATATACCCGGTTTTACTTGGGATTCACTTGCTTCTCTATATAAGAATTTTTCTCTGACCAGATTTGCAAGTTTTTGTGCATGTCCATTATTGTATTCTGCTGCTACCTTGTAATATATTGCTGTCGAATGACCGCTTCGTCTATCATGACAGTCTCCAAAATTAATTTGTTCTTCTAGATTTGGTGCGGCCTGATATAATCTATAGTAAAATGTATTTTTTAGAAAATCACACTTTCTAAAATAATCTATTCCTTCTCTTTCTTTTAATAAGTGAGCATAGATAAATAGCCACATAGCACCATATCTCCAATACACAACACCTTCATAGTCACTACCATCATTTGCCAAGACACTATATACGAAATCGAAATTTTCTTTAGCCGAATCAATCCATTTCTGAGCTCTTGGATATTCATCAGCAAGAGCATATCCGGCAGTCGCAAGACCTGTTAAGTTAATCCAGTTATGATTTTGGAAGTAATTAGTAGACCATCCTTCGCCTTCTGTCTCAACTTTAAATTTATACATTATCTCAGCTTGAAGAATTATTTTTTCTCTAAGTTTTTTTCTTTCTTCAACTTCCAGATCATCTTTCAACCAATCATAAGAAAGTCCAAGTCCAAACAATATCCAAGCCGCAGATAGGTCAACATCTACAAGATGAGCATTTCCCCAATGAGGGTAGTTAACACATGTAAATATCCATCTTCTTGCTTCATCAAGATAATGTTGTTGCTTTGTAAGTAGATATGCCAGTGATAAATTAGCACAACCCATCCCCATATATGTTGTACTGGCTTTCGGATGTTCCTCAGGTAGTTGCGCGTTAGCATATAATCTACATTGCTCATATAAACGCTTAAAAAAATCTGCTTTAGTTGTTTTAATTTCTTTTCTTAGATTTTCTATACTGTTGTTTATAAAAATATATCTGTCCATTACTTCCACTCCAGTATTTTATTATTTTCTTGATTATTATAGATTCATTTATATAGTAGAGTATTTCGTATATACGTATTGGTTACGATTATATTCTCAAAAAAAATATTTTTTAAATTATAATAAATCTCTTTTTTATTTATTAAATCCATCCAATAAATATATTAATCACTTTTTAATGTAAATAGGTTACCACCATTCGCACCTATTACGCATATACGTAATTAATACGTTAAAAGTATTATAGCAAATTCTACCATGTTTGTCTAGCCTTTTTTATAAATTATTATTTATTATATGTGACTTTCTTGAATATATGACGGAATAAATATATATATTTTCACTAAGAATATAATTAGAATATCAATTATGTATAAGCTTTTAGGCAAAAATTCACCGCAAGAATCAAGGGTATATAACGTATATACAAAATTCTTACGGCAATATTAATATATTTCTTTTTATCTTATTCTTTTTTTAATTATTATCTACGTAACCCATTTTTGTTGATATTATAGCTGCTTTTTCCATTAAAATTTCGGCTTCTTGCTGAACATTAGTATTGTCATTATATAATCCACTAATACTTAATGCGGCAATAACACTATTGTTACTATCAAAAATAGGAGCTCCGATACAAAGTAAATATTCGTTTTGTTCACGATCATCTACTGCATATCCTTTAATCTTAACATTTTGGATTTCCTTATATAACTCATTATAATCTGTGATAGTATATTTTGTTTTCCTTAACAGTGGTGTTTTGGATATACTTTCAAGTAACTCATCATTATGAGCCAATATACATTTACCCAAAGCAGTACAATGTAAACTAGTACGACTACCTATAGGACAAGTTGCTATTAGGAGATTTTTAGGTTCGTATTTATATATGTATGTTATCTTATGATGTACTTCTTTACCTAAAAAAACAGTTTTATTAAGAATATTACCTAAGTCTTCAACAACAGATTTAGCTTTATCGATGAGAGTTGTATTCTGTATGAATGCATTACCGATATAAAAGGCTTTGATACCTATACCATATACTTTACTTCTTTCATCAATAATTTCAATCATTTCTTGGTCAAGTAATGCCTTTAATATATCGTTTACACTAGTAACAGGTATATCAAGTTGGGTAGCAATTTCAGATAATGTAATTCCTTTAGACTTGCTTGCTACTAATTCTAATATATTTATCGTTCTTGTTGCTGCTCTACTTTTTCCCATATCAATCTCCTTGATTTTTAATATATTACACTAAAATATAGCTTTTAACTATTTTTTGTTCTTATCTCTTTAACTATCTTAACTTTAATAAGTCAAAAGCTAAGAAGAAGACATAATTTAACTTATATTATAGCTGTTTTTAATAAAAATTCAAGTAGAACATAATTGCTCATGTATAAGCAGACAAAATTACATGTCTGCTTTTATATATATCATTATCCTATACTAACAAGTACATTACTTCCTATAATTAAACTAATTATTGAAAATGCTGTAGTTAGTATGATTATAGCTGCTGCCAACTGACTATCATTATCCATTGCATCTGACATAGCAAAACTACTTATAGCTGTAGGGCTGGCAAAAGAAACCAAAATGATTCCTAAATTATCTCCTCTAAAGCCTATGAGATAAGCTATGAATACAATAATTATGGGATTAACTACAACCTTCATGAATGTAACTACTAAAGCGTAATTCAAGCTCTTTTTGACTTTATCAAGACTGAAAAATGCACCTATACATATTAATGATAACGGTAAAGACAATTGTGAAACATATTCAATAGTATTATCTATAAATTTTGGTATCTCTATATGTACATAAGCAAATATCAACCCTATGACAATGGCAATGATAAGAGGATTCTTGGCTAAATTAACCAATGTTGATTTAATATTATTCTGTGACTCCTTTTTGGGTAAAAAAACTGTAAGTGCAATAACTGCCATTATATTATACATGGGTATCATGAATGCTGTCAGTAAAGCAGCTTTTGCAAAAGCTATCTCACCAAATAAATTGAGAATTAGTGGATAACCTATAATTACGAAATTGGTTCTTACTATACCTTGCACAAAAGGACCTCTTGATATTTTTTCAACAACTATTTTCTTAGCTAATATACTTGATAGTATAAAAAGAATTAAATTAGTTATTACCAGAAATAAAATCAAATTAACTATTTCTGTACTGAACAACTCTTTAGTATCAACTCCCCTAACGCTCTGGAATATCATACAAGGCAAACTGACTTTAAATACTATCCTTGTAGATTTCTTTACAAATTCGTCATTAATGAATTTGAACCGTTTCAAAATATATCCTATAATTATCACAAGAAAAATAGGAACTACTCCATTAATTGTAAAAAATATATTATCCATTTGATTCTCCTTAACATCAATACTATACTAATATGGCAACATATACCATTCTACCACTTTATACACTTTTTGTCTTCGTATTCTCTAGACATTCCCATATTCCTAATATGTATTGTGCCCCTAAAGCTCTATCATAGATTCCATTTCCAGGCTTACCTTCTTCACCCCAGATCATTCTACCATGATCGGAACGAATATATCCGTCATAATTATTCTTATATAATGCATCCAATAATTTAACCATATCTATAGATCCATATCCACTATAGTGAGCACATTCTTCTACTGAATCAGAACCACATTTTACATTCCTGATATGAGCAAATGCTATTCTATCCATTCTAGAGTATTTGTCTGCCAAATTAATGATATTGGTATCTTGTATACTAGCAAGTGTACCACTGCAAAGTGTTATACAATTATGAGGACTATCATAACAATCAAGGAGCCTATCTAATGATGTTTCATCAGTAATCAGTCTTGGAACACCAAAAATATCCCAAGGTGGATCATCAGGATGTATTGCCATCTTTACATCACAACTTTCAGCAACTGGTATTATTTCATTGAGAAAATATTGCAGATTTTTCCATAATCCTTCTTTACCAATATCTTGATATTGTTGTCTTAACTTTCTAAGTCTACTAGTAGATTCTTTTGTATAATACCCATCAAACGTTAAATCTGTGGTAAGCTGACGTTCATAAATATATCTTGAATGTTTTTTATGCCACTGAGAGGTATCTGTACAATTAGTAAAAGGATTTATTTTTTCTTCATCTGCTTTATCATAAACTGATACTGTTGATTTATCCAGTAATTCTTTATTAATATCAGTTCTGGCCCATCTAAAAATAGGTCTAAAATTATATGCTATAACCTTTATACCCATTGCACCTAACATCCTGATATTTTTCTTATAATTATCTATATATTTATCTCTACTGGCTAAACCTAATTTAATGCTATAGTGAACTGGCAAACTCTCGAAAACTTCGAATTTCAATCCAGGCCTATTAATTTTCCCTTTATAATCTTTTATCTTACTTGCTGGTATTATTCCTCCAACTTCTTCAGCTTTTACATCTGTAACTATTGTTGAAACCATTGGTATTTGGCGAATATATGATAATTTCACAGGGTCGTTATCGCCAAACCATCTAAACGATAATTTCATTAAATACTCCTTTCAAATATATTATTAAGGTTTAACTGATGTCCCGTCAGGTAATCTGGCATTAGTCCATTCAGGAAGTTCATTGACGCAAGGATACTCCATAGCTTTTTCTTCATCTATATCTACACCGATACCCGGCCTATCAATTGGATAGAAATATCCCTCAACTGGCTCAGGAGCTCCAATAAATATTTCACGCATAGTTTCATTTATGGCACAATATTCTTGGATACCTGCATTGATTGATGAAATATCCAAATGTATATTAGCAGCCATTCCTATAGGTGTTAAATCTGGTGGTCCATGCCATGCAGTCTTGATTCCATAGGCTTCAGAAACAGCAGCTATTTTTTTAGCTGGTGTTATCCCTCCTATATCACTTATATGTATACGAATATAATCAATAAGTCTTTCTGATATGACACTTTTCCACTCAATAGTATTACTATATAATTCTCCCATTGCTATAGGTATCGCTGTTTGATTTCTTAACATTTTCAACCACTCTTGATTTTCTGGTGGCAATATATCCTCTAAGTAGAATAAATTATATTTTTCCAGTTCTTTAGCAAATCTTATGGCTCTTACTGGATCTAGTCTTTCATGAACATCATGAAGAAAATAAACTTTATCTTCTATATTGTTTTTCAGATATTCCAATAATTCGATTGTACTATTCATGTAATCCTCTGGATCAAAATATACCCCTTTCGGTAGATTATCTGGTGTTTTGGTATTGTGAAAATCTCCGCCATATTCACCAATTTGACATCTTATATATTTATATCCCTGACTAATGAATTTCCTTATATTCTTTTCTACCTCTTCCAACGAATTCCCTTTAGCATGTACATATGCAGAGATTGCTGCTCTTGTTTTACCTCCAAACATCTGGTATAAAGGCATATCTGCCATTTTACCCTTAATATCCCACAAAGCCATATCAACACCTGATAAAGCATTATTTAGGACAGGACCACTTCTCCAATATCCACTTATATATGATGAATGCCATATATCTTCTATATTTCTAGGATCTTTTCCAATTAGAAACGGTTTCAAATATTCTTCAATCACAACTTTTACAGCTAAATATCTTTGATGTAAAGTTGCACATCCTAATCCATATATACTGGGATCTGATGTCTCAATTTTAACAGTCAGCAGATTTTTCCCATTAGGGTTACAACCTATTACTTTAACGTTTTTAATCACTAATTCACTAATAATAATTTCTCCTTTCATTTTTCACTTCTTCATAATTGAGATTTCTATGATTAATAGGGAATAGGTAATAAACTACCGTATTCCCTATCAAATAGCTTATTTCATAATTTCAATGTATCTTGAATAAGCATCTTGATATGCTTTAGTTACTTGTTCTATACCCAATTTCTCAACTTGACTCAAATATTCATCCCACACCTCATTAGTAAGTTCTTCATAAGGTCTTATTATCCAGCTATGTACTGATTCATCTATAAATGAATTTATGTTAGTTAGATATTTATTCAATATATCAAATTCTTCATTTGTGAATACTAATGCTGGCAATGTAGGCACATCATATTCACCAGTTCCATAGATTTCTATACCCTTGAGTCCCCAATCGCTTGTCCATTGACGTTCATATTCGTAATCTTGTTTAAATCCCATAAACAACTGAGCACCTACATTATCTCTTAAGTAGAGATTAACTGGTTTTCCTTCATCATTATTGAGTACATCATCCATAAATGTTGGTACATCATCTACATATTCCCATTGCTCACC
The DNA here is from genome assembly GCF_027923465.1 of Vallitalea longa. Classification (NCBI taxonomy): domain Bacteria; kingdom Bacillati; phylum Bacillota; class Clostridia; order Lachnospirales; family Vallitaleaceae; genus Vallitalea; species Vallitalea longa. The sequence continues at coordinate 36,275 of NZ_BRLB01000004.1, read as the reverse complement.
TTCAACTCCAAAATTGGCAATTGTTCGTCCATACTCAGTAAACATAGTATCAAATAGTGCTATGGCAACATCAATATTCTTGCATTTTGATGATATTGCCCATCCACTGCTGGTTATTATAGGTCTCACATGCTCATTGACTTTTTTTCCATTACTGTTCTCTGGTGGAGCCATAGGTATAAATTCAAAACCTTCAACTACATTTTTTCTTTCATTGTAACCACTTGTCGACGCTATCCAATCATATGTCATTGCACCAAGATTGTTTAACAAGTAATGGTCTCTTCTGCTCTCTGGGTTAGTTATGTATTCATTATCTATGATACCTAGGTCATACCATCTTGATACATTTTTAATGGCATCTTTGAATTCTGGCTGAAGCCATGCATGATATAGCTTACCATCTTCAGTAGGTATATATCTTTCACTATCATTATCATTACCATACACTCTTGCTCCAAAGAGATTAGCTAATCTAACTATTTCTTCTGGTTTCCTGGCAAAAAATCCAAATTCATCTTCCTGACCGTTACCATTAGGATCTGAATCAATGATGTCCAACAATGTCTCTTCTAATTCCGTAACTGTTGATGGTGTTTTCAGTTCATATTTATCCAACCAGTCTTTTCGGATAAAATAAGCTTTTGATGCTGTCATATCCGGTTGCATATATGGTATATAATATATATTTCCATCGGGTGCAGTAATTGATGCTTTAACTCTTAAATCACTTTCCAGGAAAGCCGAGAAATTAGGCATTTTGTCAAGATATTCATTTATAGGTACAAATGCACCTTCTGAACCGAACTGCATGAACATACTTCCTAATTCATTACCTGCATAGATATCATCAGGAAATCCATCTGCTGCTTGAAGATTGAATGCACCTGCACTATCTCCCGCTCCAGGATTAGCTGAACCAATGATATTGATTCCTGTAGCTTCTGACAGATACTTGACAATAGGCATATCTGATGTTAGGACATCTTTATCTTCTTGTGATAGATGTATCCTCAGATCAACTGGTTCATCAACTATTTTTCCGAACTCCCCATCATATACTATATTGTTTGATGTACCACTATTACTGGAACTCTTGCTATCATCTTTTTTACCACAACCTGTAAATGTCATAATAATTGAAGCTATCAATACTATAGATAAAATCTTTTTCATTATATTCTCCTCCTGATTACACTAGTCTATAATATGTATTATTTTTTATTCTTTCACTCCGCCTAGCATGATTCCTTTCTCGAAATACTTCTGTATGAAAGGATAGATTATTATGATAGGCACTAATGATGCGATTATAGTTGCAAAAATGATGGTATCTGGTGAATATACTGCATTTGCAAGTATTCCAGAATCAAGCATCAACGCATCCCGTTCAACAATTATTCTTCTCAAATATACTTGGAGTGGCATTTTGTCAAGATCTTTTATCAATATCATAGTCCAAAAATAACCATTCCATCTACTGATAGCATAAAACAATGTCACTGTAGCTATTGACGCTTTAGACAGAGGCATATAAATCTTATATAGAATCTTGAAATCATTAGCACCGTCTATATATGCTGATTCTTCTAATGATTTAGGGACCCCTTCAAAATAATTTCTAAGTATTATTATGTTGAAAGCCAGGACACCAAAACCTACTATAATACCTATTCTATTATTCTCAAATCCTAACTCCTTGAAATTCATATATTTTGGAATAATACCTGGATCAAACCATATAGTGAATGCTACCATAAAGTTAAATAACTTCCTGAAACGCAACCTTTTCTTGGACAATGCATAAGCTGCCAATATTGATATGAACATACTGAATAATGTTCCGAACAACATGTAAAACAATGTATTTCCGTAAGACATCCAAAATTCAATATCTGACAATATCACTTTGTAAGCTTCAACAGTAAATTCAACAGGCCATAAATATACAGCACCCCTTGCAACAGCACTTCCACTGCTAAATGATGATGCTAGAACAAAGATTGTCGGATATAACGTGCATATTGATATTATAATTAATATGATATGATTAAATATATTTAATATTTTATCGCTGTTACTAGAATGTTTTTTCATCATGTCACCCCTTACCATAACCCAGTATCTGATAATTTTCTAGTAATCCTGTTAGTCACATACACAAGTATAAATGCTATTATCGAATTGAAAAGTCCTGTAGCGGTTGCGACATCCATCATACCGTTTTCTTTTAAACCTAACCTATAAATATATGTACTGATTATATCTGCTTTCTCATAAGTCTGAGGAGTATAAAGTAATAAAATCCTTTCATATCCGATATTCAATAATTTACCTACTCTTAGTATGAACATGATAATGATTGTTGGCATAATGCCTGGTATGGTTATATTCTTGATTTGCTGAAATTTTGAAGCCCCATCCATTCTGGCAGCCTCATATAAAATTGGTGATATTCCAGATAATGCTGCAAAATAGATTATCGAATTAAATCCTGACTCTTTCCAAATGTCAGATAAGACAAATATAGATCTAAAATATTTAGGTTCTACCAAAAAATATATACCATCATTTATGATTCCTAGATTAACAAGAATATTATTTATAACACCAATATTAGGAGATAATATTGAAATAATGATACCTGCTATTACTACGTCAGAAAAGAAATATGGTAAATAAACAATGGTCTGTACTGATTTCCTAAAAAATTTATTCTTCATTTCATTGAACATTATAGCTAATATAATTGGAATAGGAAATCCGAATATGATGTTATATAGACTTATGACTATGGTATTTTTAAATGCCCTCCAAAAATATACAGAACCAGGTCCTGTCAAAAGGTATTTGAAATTTTCTAACCCTACCCATTTACTATCTGCAATTCCCTTAAATACACTATAATCCTTGAATGCTATTATTAATCCGTAAAGTGGTTTATAGGCAAAATATACAAGCCATATAAACAAAGGTATTAACATTACATATAACTGCCAATCTTTTTTAAATGATTCCCCAACATTTATACTATGTTTTCTTTTTGATACCATGTCATTTTACCTCCTGGTGTGTTTTGTTCTGCTGTATGTTGTGAAATTGACCATAAAATAATATCACCTACCTTCTTAACAATATCAATGTTTAAGAATATCTTGAATCAACCGTATCTTATCACCTCATTTAAAGTTATGATCATAATATTTTAATTAAGTACTCAACTTATTTGCCTACATTAAATTAAAGGGGGAAGGTTGAGTTAAATACTTATCAATGATTAATTGTAATTTATAATATCCATTTACTAAATCGGTTTATCAATATCTCAAAAAAATTATTTTCATTTACTAAATCGGTTTATTAAATATAATTATACATGTACATACATTATCTGTCAATAATTTATTTCATATGCTAAAAAAATAGGATTTTCCTATAAGAGAATAATAGATAATTAACAATAGATAATATTCATATCATTGTACAATAAACATTCAATAATCTTTGGTTAATTGCAAATTATTCAGGCATGGTGTATAATATCCTATAGTTATCACTTATGTTCTAAATATATCCATAGAATCTTAGTAGAAATTTAAATATTAAGGAGCGTCTAAATGAAATCAGTAAAAATAATAGATGTTGCCAATAAAGCTGGTGTATCTAAGAGCACTGTTTCCCAGTACTTAAATGGTAGATATGAATATATGTCAAAAGCTACTAAACAGAAAATCAAACGTGTGATTGAAGACCTTAACTATATTCCTAATCCTATTGCAAGAAGTTTGAAAACCGATAAAACCAATACTATAGGATTAATTGTTAGAGATATTACAGGTTATTTTACTAGTAGTGTCATAAGAGGTATAGATGATTATTGCAAACAAAACAATTACAATGTCATAATATATAATACTGACTATGATCCTGCCATAGAGAAAAAATCTATTAGTATATTAAAGATGCTTAGAGTTGATGGTATAATAATAGCATCTTCAGGTCATAACAATAAATTATTGAAAGAAGAAATAAATAATGGTACTTCCATTGTGCAAATGCACATGGAATATGATAGTCTAGATATCAGCACTGTACTGTCTGATTATAAAACTGGAGCTTATGAAGCAACAAAATATCTAATTGAATCAGGACATAAAAAAATAGCATTATTGACACAAGAATATAAATCTGTCCGTTCTCGATATGATAGAGTATTAGGATATGAGAATGCATTAATCGCACACGAAATAGAGGTTAACGAGGATTTAATCTACATCTGGAACAGATCTTCAGGTATTGAGAATAATTTTGAAGACCTATTGGATAAATACTCACCTACTGCATTATTCACTATGCATTCATCAATAACGATTGAATTGCTAAACTATCTGGCAGAAAAAAATATTAAAGTACCTGATGACATATCTGTATTGGGTTTTGATGAATTACCTTTAGCTAATTTGTTGAAGACACCAATAACAGTTGTAAATCAATCAACATATGAAATAGGACAGAAAGCAGCAGAATTACTATTATGGAAGATAGCTCATAAAGGAAACAAACAAACTGAAAAAATATTGTTACCTTGCAATCTTATAATAAGGAAATCTTGTAAAAAAATAAATTAGTATTATGGCTGTCTTATGACAGCCATAATTATTATTTATCTTTTGGTGGAAAACACCTTATGATTTCAGTTTTGTCATCACTAACACATTCAATATCTTTTACATAGGAGGGTATAAAAATCTTATCACCTTTTTCTATAACCATCTCATCATTATTACAGATTAATGTTCCTTTGCCTTTCAAAACCAGAAGGACAGAAAAATTATCGGTGTCTCTGATTTTACAGTTTTTATTAACAATAATTTTGTCCATGGCAAAGCATTTAGTGTCATCATAACTGATTAAACATTGCTCACTAGATGAACAATGACTTTTCAGTTTCCATCTAGCCAATATCTCATCTTCTGTATATCCTGCATAAGAGAAGCAATCAAACATATGTTCGAAACCTAAACCTTGATGACATAAGTTATCGGGAATGTTATAACCATTGATAGTACTTCTTTCCACTCTTACAGTATAATCAGTAGGCTCTTGTATCTCAATAATAAAACAGCCTGTACCTATAGCATGGGGCATGCCACCTTCTATTAAATAAGTCTCACCTGGTTTTACATAAATCTTATGCATTAAGTCCAACATTCCGTTGATATCCTGTTTATGAAATTTGTCTTTCCATAGTTCTCTTGTAATGCCTTCTTTGAAACCTAAATATATATGAGGTCTTTCTCCATCTATATTTCTGCCTTCCAGAATATGCCAAGCCTCTGTTTTCCCAAAGCTAGAGTTAAATAATGATTTAGCTTTTTCTTTATCTGGATGCACTTGGATTGAGAGTCTTTCCGCTGCATCAAGTATTTTTATCAGTACACCTGTATCACAACCATACTTGTTTACATGACTCTCTCCCAACATTTCTTTTGGATTTAATTTAATTAAATCCAACAATGTAGTTTTTGTACCATCTTTTAAATCAATTGTACTTAATCCTTCATTATCTTTATAATCTGGATTGATTGCTTTTACAACAGATCCAATCCATTCTTCTGGATAATGTGTATCAACAGTGTCAGTATTACTTAGAAATAAGTCAAGTTTCTTACCACCTAAATAAGTTCTCCATACTCTATTGGTATTCAATTTTAATAAATCCATTAGGAATCTCCTCTATACCATTGTTAATATTTCGTATATACGAATCTTTTTCCATAATTATGTTATTAAAATCTTAACCCCTAAAGTACTATTTGTCAATCCATTTTTAGTGTTATATGTTAAAAGTTCATAGTATTTATCCTGAACATGCCTGGAGGATATCCTTCTTCCCTTTTAAAAAACTGGCTAAAATAATATTCACTAGAAAAACCTAGTTTCTCAGAAATCTCTTTAATCAACAAATCTGTGTTTTTAAGTAAATCCTTAGCTTTATTAAGTTTAATTTTATTAATATATTGTTTTGTAGATAGATTAGTCTTCTTTTTTATTATTCTATTGACTTGTTTTTCACTTAAATATATATAGTCTGCAATATTTTTTGTAATTATTTTATTACCTATATTGTCATGAATATATTGAGTTATTTGAGAAAATCTATAATCGTCTTTTTTATGTTTATGAGGAACCTCATAATCATAATCCATATTTTTGCTCATAACTTGAACAGATGATATTATTATCAATAATATTATAAGTTGTATTTGATTATAATATCCTATTTTCTCATAATAAGCATAGGAGAGAACTTTTTCAAACAAATTAATTATATCATTACTATCATTATATCCTTGACATTTATCATCATTCAAATATTTATATATCATCGCTTCTTCTATATCATGTTCACTATTCAATGAGATTTTACAATTCATGGAGTATTCCACATATCTATTTCCATTCACATTAATCTGTTCATGATATTCACCAGGCTTAGTAATATAGAACTCTCCCTTATTAACCGTGAATTCGTACGTATCCATCTTCACAACAGACATACCGTCTGCTACAAAGTGGAATTCATAAGAAGAATGAGTATGCCTTGCAATATTCCAATCACCATCAACAGACATAACTCTAATCCAATACATTTCTATATCAAAAGAACCTTTACTGAATTTTAGATCAAGTTGTGATAATTTTTTTGATGCCTTATTAATGTCAAAATCCATATATATCCCCCTATGTTAAGCAATATATAAAATATCTACATTTCCTTACGACTTACTATCTTATTAGCTATAGGTCTAAATTTCTTATCTCTCCATTTATCTTCTTTTGATTTAATTAGTAAATAAGAAACAGCCAATAGCGAGAATCCACATATCACTGCAATTAATTCAACATCCTGTAAGTTAAATATATTAGATATTAAATATCCGATTCCTAACCCTACAAGTAGAAAAGTCAACGGAATTGTATACATTATCAATACAGCTTTCAGGAAATTACTCTGTTCCAAAGAAATCTCTACTTGATCTCCTTCTTTGGCATTACATACATTTTCTGCTTCTATAATCATATCTTTTGTCTCAAAACCAGCAGTACATGCTCTGCATTTAGCACAAGCTTCTGTTCTTTCAAGCTTAACGGTTACATATTTTTCAGCTTCTTTTATTACAATACCTGTTTCAGCCATAGTTTCACCTCTTTTAATTTCATAGAATATATTTTAGACAAAATAAAAATCCATAAACATATAGTATCAAAATGTATACTATAAGTCCATGAATTTTTTTATATTCTTCATTTATTATATTTCTGTAGCAACTTCCTTAAGTGCTAAAATATTTTCAAGGGGTACATCACTTTGTAATGCTTCATGACTTGGAGATACAACGAATCCATCACCAAATACTCTTTTAAGCCTCTTCACTTCATTAATAATATCACCAGGAGTACCATTAGGTAATAATTCTTGAGTATCCACTCCCCCTACGAAAATTATATCATCCTTATATTGAACAAGTTCCTCTGCTGACATACCTTTTGCCTTTGCTTGAATAGGATGGAGCGCATCCATACCTGTACTAATCAGATCAGGAATCACCTTATATATTGAACCACACGAATGAAGCATTACAAATAGGTCATACTCTTTCGCTAAATCAACTAATTTCTTAAATGAAGGAAGTACAAATTTTCTAAATAACTCTGGACTTATAAGTGTATCCAACTGACTTCCGAAGTCATTACCGAAAAAGAATCCGAACAAGATATCTTTTCCCTTGCAAGCTTCAAAAATCCTTTTGTTCGCTTGTAAATAGAAATCTACTATTTTATTGGTTACCGCTTCTACCACTAGAGGTTCAGTATACATTTTTATGAAATAATTTTCCATTCCAAAAAAATCACATACCAAATGAAAAAAAGGTGACCACATTCCACCAAACACAGCCAATCCTTTCTCATTAGCTCTTTCTAGGATATTGATATATTCATCTACATCTATGTACTTTGGATTGGGCCATTCTATTTTGTCTACATCTTCCAAAGAAACATCTGCATATTTTCCACCTTCTCCAAGGGTTTTCCTTTGTCCTATAACCGATTCAAAGACTCCTTCACCATTTGGATGCCTCCAAGCCATTTCACCTGAAAGCCATACAAAATCATCATTGCATTTTTCACTTAGTGCTATTTTATCATCCATTGGTATATTAAAATGATTACATAAAATCTCTTCTGTCTCTATTGTTGGATTTCCTTTCCAAAATGGATTCCTATCTGTTTTTTGTCTATTGAATGTTGCTGTTAACCGTTCTTTCCCTGTCATAGTAAAACCTCCTATATGATATTCATAGTTACATGTATCATTATGTAAAATTAATAATCTTAACACTCAACCCTACCTTTTTATTAATTATCTCCATAAGGTTATATTGTAAAATTGAGTTAATGGTTTATTTGTATATCTTATTCAATTATATGTCATACATATAATTTTTTATATAGGTAAAATCAATATGTTTTTAAACAAAATTCAGTTATTCCTTAATGAATGACTATTGACTAATATCAAAAAAAAACCTATACTCTTTCTATAATAACTTGTGAGGTGAATATTTTGGATAAAGCAATAAGTCATACCAGAATATTAAATGGAATATTTGAGAATGTTAAACCAAATCTTAAGAATTGTGGTCATCTCGTTTGTGATCATCTTTGGTCCAGTAGAAATTATGTATTTGAATATGATAGTATCGGACTTGTTGTAGATGGAAGCATTTGGCTACAATACGATGACATTGATTTCGTTGTCAATAAAGGTGAGTTATATTATTTCCCAGGACATACTATACAATCCTTCAATATATATAATTGTAAAACCGCAATAAAATATTGGTGCCACTTTACAGCACAAATAGGAGAAAATACATTATTTGACATTATAAATATACCTACTAAAATTAAATGTAAAGATATTCCCTATACCATTGATATTTTCGAATCAATGTTAGAAGCATACAACAAAGAATATGTAGGGAATTCTTTATATTATAATTCTAAATTATATGAGTTGATACACGAATATATAAATAGTTCTTGTAACAATATTTATTTGAAAAACAATCAGACATCTAGAGATATGTACGTTATAAATGAATACATCGAAAAAAATATTAATAAAAACATTACAGTTAAAGAATTAGCTGATTTGGCTGGTTTCAGTAACAACTATTTCATAGAGATATTCAAAGAATACTTCAACATGACTCCTCTTCAATACATTATTCATAAAAAGATAACTATAGCCAAATCTCTGTTAACCTGCACTAATATGTCAATAAAAGAGATAAGTTACAATCTAGGCTTTTCAAGTCAGAATTATTTTTCTGAGATATTTAAGAGTCAGACCAATTTTTCACCATCTCTTTATAGAAAACTGAAGATATGACATTTCTAATATAGTATTTATCATCTATATTAGATTTCATCTTATATTGTTTATAAGATTAGATTCTATAGTCAATTGAAATTGATTACCATCATTAAGCATAGGCTTGATAGTCCTATAACTCATTATGTTTCATATAACCAATAAAATCCCCGTATACTATTAATTAAAATAAGTATACAGGGATATCTGTTTAATTATATTAAGTTAAATCAAATATGTTATTTAACACTATATCTCGATTGTATCAATTTTAAGTCCTAGCTCATGTAATTGCTTATCATCAACTGTACCTGGAGCATCTGTCATTGGACAAGAAGCATCTTTTACTTTAGGGAATGCAATTACGTCTCTTATACTATCGGAGTGTGTCATAAGCATTACAATTCTATCTAGCCCATAAGCTAATCCGCCATGTGGTGGTACCCCGTATTTAAATGCATTCAATAAGAAACCAAATCTTTCATAAGAATCTTCTTTACTGAAACCAAGTGCTGCAAACATTTTTTCTTGAATATCTCTTTGATGGATTCTTATACTACCTCCACCAAGTTCACATCCATTAAGAACCATATCATATGCAATAGCTCTAACTCTACCAGGATCAGATTCTAGATATTGTAGATCTTCTTCCATAGGCATTGTGAATGGATGATGCATAGCAGTATATCTCTTATGTTCTTTGTTCCATTCAAGTAATGGGAATTCTGTAACCCATGCAAATCTAAATACTGAATCGTCAAGAAGGTTGAGTCTTCTACCAATCTCAAGTCTTAAGTTACCAAGTGTACTATACACAACATCATTAGAATCAGCACAGAATAGTAATAAGTCTCCTGGTTTACCATTCATAGCTTTTACCATATTCTCTACTTCTTCATCTTTTAAGAATTTAGTAATAGCTGATTTGTAAGTACCATCTTCATTTATTACAATCCATGCCATACCTTTAGCTCCGTATGTCTTAGCTAATTCGCCTAAAGCATCGATTTGTCTTCTTGGAAGATTACCTAATCCTTCAGCATTAATACCTCTGACACTTCCGCCATTTTCAACTGTTCCAGAGAATACTTTGAATCCGCAATCTTTTACTATCTCAGATAAGTCTACTAACTCAATTCCAAATCTAAGGTCTGGTTTATCAGAACCGAATCTATCCATAGCCTCTTTGTAAGTCAATCTTTGCATTGGAATTTCAACTTCTACGTCCAAGACTTCTTTGAAAAGTTTTTTCATGAGTCTCTCATTTATTTCTATAACTTTTTCCTGGTCAACAAATGATAATTCCATATCGATTTGTGTAAATTCTGGCTGTCTGTCTGCTCTAAGGTCTTCATCTCTAAAGCATTTAACAATCTGGAAGTATCTGTCATAACCAGATAACATTAATAATTGTTTAAATATCTGTGGTGATTGAGGTAATGCATAAAAATTACCTGGATGAACCCTGCTTGGTACTAAATAATCTCTTGCACCTTCTGGTGTACTCTTAGTAAGCATAGGTGTTTCTATTTCTAGAAACTCTTCATTACTTAAAAATTCTCTAGTTATCATAGCTACCTTATGTCTCATGATAAGGTTTTTTTGTAAATCTGGTCTTCTTAGGTCAAGATAACGATATTTTAATCTTAAGTCCTCTTTTACATTACTGTTTTCTTCAATTTGGAAAGGTGGTGTCTCTGCCTCTGATAAGATTCTAAGTGAATTAGCTCTTACTTCAATATCACCAGTTTCTAAATTAGGATTAATAGTTTCTTCTGAACGGCTCTCAATAATCCCTTCTACAGCAATTACGAATTCACTTCTTAGTTTTTCAGCTTTTTTGAATCCTTCGTCTCCAATAGTACTTGCATCAAATACTATTTGAAGTAATCCTGTTCTATCTCTAAGGTCTATGAAAATAAGACCACCTAAGTCTCTTCTCTTCTGAACCCATCCCATTACAGTTACTTTTTCATCAATATTCTTAGCACTTACCTCTGTGCATTTATTCGATCGTTTCAATCCTTGCATTGATTCACTCATGTTGCAACCTCCTTTATTTTGTTAAAGTTCTATGACTAATTTTCTGTTACTATTTGACTTTTATTAAAAAGTAAAATCCAGTTTTTTAGTATTGCTGTATGCAAATAAGTTTTTGTTGTCTTATAATAAATTCATAATCTGTTCTTTATTGAAGATTTTGTTTCATGAATTTAACTATTTCTTTAATAGTAAGATTGGTTTGTTCCCTAGTCTCCATATTCTTAATTATTACAGAGTTCTCTTCCAACTCATTATCACCAATTATAGTTGAATACTTGGATCCTATCTTATTAGCATATTTCATCTGTGCCTTAACACTTCTATTCATCAAATCTGTTTCTGCATAGATGTCATTTTTCCTTAATTCATTAACAAGAGCAAAAGTTGTTTTTTTGGCATTTTCTCCAACATAACCTAAATAGATATCACATTCAGGTTTATATTCGTCAGGACCATTGGCAGCTTCCATAGTCATAATCAATCTTTCTATACCTGCCGCCAAACCAACCGCTGGTGTTGGTGCTCCTCCACATTCTTCTACAAGTTTATCATATCTTCCACCACCACATACAGTTCCTTGAGCACCTATATCGTTTGATATGAATTCAAATACTGTTCTAGTGTAATAATCTAATCCTCTAACAATCCATGGATCAACTACATATTCAATTCCCATAGCATCCAATAGACTAAGTAATTCTTCAAAATGTTCCTTACATTCAGTTCCAAGATTATCTTTAGCGAAAGGAGCATCTTTTAATAGGGCATGACAGCTCTCATTTTTACAATCCAAAATTCTTAAAGGATTCTTCTCATATCTTTCTTTACAAGTAGGACATAACGAATCTATATTTTCACTTAAAAATTCTTTTAATATTGTATTATATTTCTTCCTACATTCTGGACCACCTAAGCTGTTGATATGAAGTTCTACATTATTTATACCTAGATTTTTAAGTAAATTAGCTGCTAGTGAAATAACTTCTGCATCAGCAGTAGGTTTATCAGAACCAAAGAGTTCTACACCAAATTGGTGGAATTGACGATATCTTCCGGCCTGAGGTCGTTCATATCTAAAAGCTGGTGTTAAATAAAATAGTTTTGTAGGTTGTGCATCAGCATACATTTTTCTCTCTAGATAAGCTCTTACTACACCTGCTGTTCCCTCGGGTTTCAATGTAATATTTCTTTTACCTTTATCAGTAAAACTATACATTTCTTTTTGAACGATATCAGTAGTTTCTCCGACACCTCTTTGAAATAACTCTGTATGTTCAAATATAGGAGTCCTGATTTCGTTAAAACCAAAATTAGTACATATTTCATTTACTGTATTTTCGAGCTTTTTCCAAGTATTCATATAACTACCATATATATCTTTAGTTCCTCTCGGTGCATTTGTTAACATATTCAAAACCTCCTTTTTCTTCTTATTTTTATTAAAAATTATATTATAGTTAAGATTTCAAGTATAATAGCTATAATTAAATATACTAAAAAATCCCGTCACTGACTTAATAGTCAGGGACGAGATGTATATAGCCATATGCATTCCGCGGTACCACCCTAATAGAAACAATTCTAGTTTCCGCTCTGAATCCATTAACGGTGATTAACCGTACTCATTTACTTGAATTTATCTTTCAATGAATCACTTAGAGGTGTCTTTCGATTACTGTCTATAAGAAACTTTCCAGCTAAAGGTTTCTCTCTCTGAATAGGTGGTAATAATTTACTTTTCCTCGTCAACGATTTTACATAATTTTATAAAAATAGTTTCTTACAGTTTATTAGTTTATAATACTTTTGTCAAGTACTTTTTCATTTTTGTATGTTTTTTTCTATAAACTATGTAATATGTAGTATGGAACTTTCAACATTTAATTTTATTTATCATAATATAAACCTGTTCTAACATCCTGCCAATTTGTTATGAGTCTAATATAATCCATAGCCCAATAAAATTCTTCATTTCCTTCCTCTTTATTATATGTCGGATCGATTATAGCAGTTCTAATGTATGGTCCTTCTTTATTTTCAGTTCTATAAATTATAGGATACTCTAATGTTAGTGGTTCAAAAATCATATATTGATTAGTGTAATTAGCTAGAACAATATTTCCCTTATCATCAATATCAATTTCTTCTTCAAAAGATGTATCGGACATTCCATTATATAAATATATGGCACTATATGGTGGTAACGTAATCGAATTATTATTCGTCATTAATGTCATATATTCATCACCATATTTCTTTATATAGATGGAATAATCTTCACTGCTATGTATTAAACCAAATTCATTCATTTTATATAGTTTATATATCATTGCTATTGCTTGCTCTTTAGTTACTTCTTTTTTAGGTGCAAACATATTATTGCCTACACCATTTAATACGTTATTACCTGTTAACCTATTAACTGCTTCAATAGCCCAAGTTGATATATTTTGTTCATCGTTGAAAAAAACTATATTTTTATGATCATATTTATCATAACTAATACATAAAAACTTGTCTGCAATAACCGCCATTTGTTCACGTGTCAGTGTTCCCATTGGATCAAATATTTTTTCACCTATACCGTTTATAATATTAAGCTGATACGCTTGTAAAATTCCTTTATCTTGAGTATCAATAAAAGTATCCATTGGTGCTGGTTCAACAATCTCCATGTTTTTCTTCTCAAAAAGCTTCACCATCAAGTTACAAAAATCTTTACGTGTAATTGAATCCTTATACTCTTTTGTTACATTATCAAATAGTAAACCTTTTTCATAAGCTTCTTTAATCGTTTCTTTTGCCCATTCACTTGGAGTTGAACCTTGTGTTTCTCCAAATAACAATTGTTCATGAAGCTGTTTTTTTATAGAGAAGTTCAGTTTCCTATACTTATTATCTTTTGTTACCTTTAAAGTATAATCACCATTATCTTCTATACGCTCACCATTAGAAATTAAATTTCCGTTTAGTTCTCCTGTTCCTTCAAAAAAGATTGTGACTGGACTATTATAGACATTATCATCAATAACACCCAATATTGGTAAATTACAGTCGTGAACAATTACCTTAGTTTCTTCTATTTCTTGTATAGGTTTCTCCTGTTCTTTTTTTGTATTTTTATCAATTGTAAATTCAACTGTTATTTCTTTACCTGTAATATGTGTAACCCTAACAATATAAGAACCGTTATTAGTAAATTTGTCACCGCTATAAAGTATTATATTGGGATTGTTTCTTCCACCTTCTATAACTGGGCAATAAGTTCCTGTACCACCTTCAAATGTAACCATAACATCTCTATCATAAACTTTTCCATCTTCTACACCAGAAAGTGAGAGTTCAGCAATATGTTCTTCTGTCATATCTATCTTCTCTAAATCCAATCCTTTGATGGGACTTAAATCCGTAATATCATTTCCTAATATATAAAGTTTTTTAAGATTGGTAAGATTAGCTAAAGCACTAATATCACTAATGTTATTATTTTCTATACTCAAGTAAGAAAGATTATTTAATCTTTCTAAACTGCTTATGTCTTCAATATCGTTATTATCTATAATAATTTCAGTAAGATTGGATATATCTGCTAATGGGCTGATATCAGTTATTTTATTATTCATCAAGCCTATGCAATCTAAACTAACTAGATCCTTTAATAGAGTTATATCTTCTATCTCATTATCAGAAAGTTCAACGTAAGTCATTTCCTTCATGTTTTTTAATGGAGCGATATTCTTGATTCTATTACCAGCTAAATTAGCATTAATTAATTTAACTGATGATTCTATAGGGCTAATGTCTTCAATATCATTATCTTCCAAATTCAAATATGCTAATACCGTCTTATTCTTTAAAGAATCTATTTCTCTTACATTATTAGCATGAAAACTGACCTGATACAAACGGTCCATATTTTCCAAAGCACTTATATCTTCTATTTGATCAGCTATAAAAAATATTTCTCTCATCGCAATTAAATTTTTTAGAGGACTAATATCTTTTATATAATTGAAGCTCAACTCCAATGATATTAATTCAGTTGAAAATGCTGCATGTTCAAAAGCACTCAAATCATCAATATTACAATTAGTTAAAGATAATATTTTCAATTTGTTTAATTGCATGATTGGATTTATATCCACATTACTAAGATCACAATTATTCAACGTTAGAATACCTAATTCCTTTAGTTTACTTATTGGACTTAAATCTTTGATATCATTTTTATTTAGGTTCAGATAAGTTATATTCTCAGCATATTCTAACCCTGTTAAATCAGTTATCCCTTTATCTTCTAAATCAAAATCATCAAGACACTTATCATAATTGATGCTATCACTTTTACATGCTAACATTTCACCACGTGTTATCTCACCATCTTCATCAGTATCTACCCCGATTTCAATCAATGCATTTTTTAAATTACTATCAGGGAATTCAATAATTAAATCTTCGTCATCTGCTACTATTGTAAGTTTCATACCACAAAGTATTATAATAGTCGTCAAAATCACATATATTAAACGACTAATTTCTTTGTTTTTTACCATATTAGTCCTCCTTATAATAAATTTTCCTAATAACACCATTATAAATTCAATCCAGATGACTGTCAATTATAATACATTTTTTTAGTTATTATTATATCAACCACATAAACCTGCTATATATTCTTTCAATTTTATTGTATCTCCTTTGGAAGCTCTAATTTCATTTACTATAGCTGAACCAACTATGACACCATCTACATCATTCTCCAATTTTTTTATATCCTCTTTACTTGATATTCCGAATCCTACAGCTATAGGTATATCTGATTTTTTCTTAACATCTTGTAGATAGGATTTTATGTCTTTATAGAAGTTGGATTTTTCTCCTGTTACACCTAATGATGACACGCAGTATACAAAACCTTTGCAACCTTCAACTATTTTACTGATTCTATCTTTTGATGTAGGCGCAACTAGAGGTATAAAGCATAGTTTTTCATAATTCATTATCTCTGTTAATTCATCTCTCTCTTCTAAAGGTAAGTCTGGAATTATTAATCCATCAACACCTGTTTCTTCACATCTCTTTATGAATCTTTCTTTTCCATATATTATGATAGTATTATAATATACTAGAAAAACAAGAGGTACATCTGTATTTTTCCTTATGTTCATAACAGACCTAAATATCTTATCGACAGTAATACCCGCGTTAAGTGCTCTTTGTCCTGCTGCTTGTATTACTGGTCCATCTGCTAGAGGATCAGAAAAAGGAATTCCAAGCTCAACAATATGAGTACCTCCTTCTTCTAATGCATATACGAATTCTTCTGTTTTATCAAGGTTGGGGTCACCTGCTGTTATATATCCAATAAATGCTTTTTGGTTATTTAATTGTAAGTTTTCAAATTTCTTATTGATTCTATTCATTTTCTCAACTCCGTTTTCTTTATTTTATCTTAGATATTTATTTCTACAAAATATAGCTTCTCTAGTTTCTAATCATAGTGTATATCACATATGATATATCTTTTATGCTGATATGATAATGAATTGTTAGAAATCAAGTATTGTCTGTACATCTTTATCTCCTCTTCCGGATACATTGATAACTACAATATCATCCTTGTTCATCTTAGGAACTACTTTCACAGCATACGCCACCGCATGAGAACTTTCCAATGCTGGTATTATACCTTCTGTTTCAGATAATAGTCTAAATGCGCTAACAGCTTCTTGGTCTGTAACAGACTCATATATTGCTCTACCCGATTCGTGTAAATACGAATGCTCTGGTCCTGTTCCTGGATAATCTAATCCAGCTGATATTGAAAAAGCTGGTTTTATATTACCATCATCATCAGCTAACAGATAAGTTTTCATACCATGAAGTACACCAACTTTCCCGTTAGCACCTTCTGATAATACTGCTGCATGTTTTCCTGTATTGATGCCTTCTCCCCCTGCTTCAACACCTATTAATGTTACATCTTTATCTTCTATGAATGGATAGAAGATACCTGCTGCATTGCTTCCTCCTCCAACACAAGCTATTACAGCATTTGGAAGTTTGTTCTCTTTTTCCAAGATTTGTTCTCTTGCTTCGTCCCCGATTATTCTTTGGAAATCTCTAACCATTGTTGGATATGGATGAGGACCTACTACAGAACCAATAACATAAAAAGTATCCTCCACCAATCTTACCCACGCCCGAATGGCTTCATTAGTAGCATCCTTCAAAGTTCCTGTTCCAGATACTACTGGCTGCACTTTCGCGCCTAATAACTTCATCTTGAAAACATTAAGTTTCTGCCTTTTTATATCTTCTTCTCCCATAAATACTGTACATTCCATACCGAATAGTGCTGCTCCTGTGGCTGTTGCGACTCCATGCTGTCCAGCTCCCGTTTCAGCAATAACTTTTGTTTTTCCCATTCTCTTAGCAAGGAGTAGTTGTCCTATTACATTATTGATTTTATGGGCTCCTGTATGATTAAGGTCCTCCCTTTTCAGATATATCTTAGCTCCATTTAATTTTTTGGTTAATGTTTCTGCATAGTATAGAGGAGATTTTCTTCCTACGTATTCTTTTAAGTAATATTTATATTCTTTAATGAAATCTTCATCTACTCTATATTTTTCATATGCTTTTTCAAGTTCTATTAGAGGATACATTAATATTTCTGGTACATATTGTCCTCCGAATATTCCAAATTTTGTATTCATACTAATACCTCCAAATTTTTATTACATAATATTATTTTTTCATACTATCAATTCAAGTAGTTAATTCACTACAGTCTGAAACGACATATTATCTATAAAATATTCAATTTTATCTATTTATTACTAATACCACTTATTAAATAATTCTTTGATTTTATTTTCATCTTTCATTATATTAGTTTCTACCCCTGAATTTACATCTATAATCTGAGGTTTCACTATATCTACAGCTTCAATTATATTTTCAGGTTTCAATCCACCTGCCAAAATGACTTTATTATGTTTAGAGATGTTTTTTACAAGATGCCAATTGAATATCTTACCTGTACCACCTTTTTTACCTTTATAATAGGTATCCAATAAAATGCCATCTATACCCTTATATGAGTCAATAGCCTCTAGACTTTCCTTATTACTGACTGCGATACTTTTCCATATTGGATATTTGATTTTCTTACAATATTCATTATTCTCATTACCGTGCAACTGTACAATATCCAATTTACATGTACTTGCCAATTCATTAATACGGCTAACTTCTTCATCAACAAATACTCCTACTGCTTTGATATTTTTTCTGACATTATCTCTAAGCTTCATTACCATTTCTTGTGTTACCTGTCTTTTACTAGGTGCGAAAATAAATCCTATATAGTTTACTGGATATTCGTTTATTATATTAATTTCGTCTATATTCTTTATACCACATATCTTAATTTCAGGAATCATAAAATAATCTCATCTCCTTAGATAATTTCTTAATGTTATCACATCTCATGAAACTCTCTCCTACCAATATTCCATCAATATGAGCATCTTTCAAGTTCTTAAGATATTCTAATCTATTGATACCACTTTCACTTATGGTCAAGATATCCTCAGGGATGTGTTTTCTTAATTTCAGAGTGTTGTTTATATCTGTTTTGAATGTTTTCAAATCTCTATTGTTGATACCTATAATCTTAGCTCCTGCTTTTACTGCTCTATCTATTTCTTCCTTAGTATGAACTTCTACCAATGCATCCATTGATAATCCATGAGCAACGGTTATGAATTCATTAAGTTTTTCTTGGTCAAGCACCGCTACAATAAGCAGTATACAACTAGCTCCTAATACCTTAGCGTTATATATTTGATTAATATCTATAATAAAATCCTTGCAGAGAGTAGGTATTTTAACATTATCACTTACATGTTTCAAATAACTGTCTCTTCCTAGAAAGTAATCTTCTTCTGTTAACACAGATATTGCATCAACACAATTATCATAAATAGAAGATAACACCAAAGGATTAAAATTTTTTTTGATTAATCCTTTTGAAGGTGATGCCTTCTTAATTTCACCTATTATAGATAAACCTTTTTTTCCAATTGCGTCATAGAAAGAAGGTCTATCACCGGTTTTGCTGATTTTCTGTAATAATCTATGGCTATTGAATTGTTTTTGTTTGATTCTCATTTTCTTTTTGTTTATGATATCTTCTAAATATATTCTATCTCCCATTTAAATCTTCTCCCTTAAATTTATTGGAGTAGTCAACATATTTTTGTAATTTCATTAATGCTTTCTTTGAATCTATCATATCACTAGCTATATCAATACCATGTCCTATTGATTTAGCTTTTCCAGCAATATAAATCGCCGCCCCTGCATTAAGAACTAATATATCTCGTCTACTACCTTGTTCCCCTTTTAATATGTTGGTGATTATCTCAGCATTTTCTTTAGCTGTACCCCCTACAATATCATCCATATGAGCTCTTCTTAATCCATAGTCTTCTGGATTTATTTCATAAGTCTTAATAGTGTCATTATTTAATTCAGTAATTTTACTGGCAGAGGTTATTGTAAGTTCATCCAAACCGTCTTTTCCATGGACTACTAGAGCCCTTTTTACTCCAAGATTGTTAAGAACATGAGCTATTTTCTCTGTAATACTTTCATCATATACACCCATTATCTGTACTTTTGTATTGGCTGGATTAGCTAATGGTCCAAGTATGTTGAATATTGTTCTGAAACCTAACTCTCTTCTAACAGATGCAACATGCTTCATAGCCTGATGGTACTTAGGTGCATATAAGAAACATATACCTATATCTCTTACCATTGACTCTGATTGACTCTTAGTAAGACCAATATTGGCTCCAAGTGCTTCTAATACATCTGCACTACCACATCTACTGGATACTGAACGATTGCCATGTTTAACAACATCTATTCCTGCTGCCGCTATCACTAATGATGTAGCAGTAGAAATGTTATATGTTCCAGATCCATCGCCACCTGTTCCACAAGTATCCATTGTATCTAAATCATCTAGATTCATCTTATCTGCTTTGATTCTAAGAACTTTTGCCCCTCCTGTTATTTCATCTATCGTTTCACCTTTTATAGTCATAGCAGTCAAAAAACTTGCTAACAGACTATCACTTACTTTTCCTGTCATTATGTTATCTAATGAATCCATCATCTCTTTTTCTGATAGATTGATTCCTTCTTTCAACTTGCTGATTGTGTCCTTTAACATATCAAATCACTCCTTGTGCATAAAGTTTTTTATCAGTTTCTTACCTTCAACCGTCATAATTGATTCAGGATGAAATTGCAATCCTGTTATGTCAAGTTTTTTATGTTCAACTGCCATAATCTCGCCATCATTTGCGGAAGCCATAATTTCTAAGCAAGAAGGCATACTAACTTTTTCTATAGCTAATGAATGATATCTTGCTACTTTTAATGGATTTTCTATATTTCTGAAAATACCTTTGTTATTATGTCTTATCACACTCATTTTACCGTGATGCAACTTCTTAGCATGAATTACATTTCCTCCAAAAGCTCTTCCAATACATTGATGTCCAAGGCATATACCGAGAATAGGTATCTTTCCTGCAACTCTCTCTATGATATCTAGACAATTTCCTGCATCATCTGGTGTTCCTGGCCCTGGTGATATGACCAATCTATCAGGATTAATCTGCAATATTTCTTGACCAGTTATTTTATTGTTCCTATATACTCTTATATCATCATCATATTCTCCAATATATTGATATAAGTTATAGGTAAAAGAATCATAATTATCAATTATTATTACCATATCTATCTTCCTCTCTTATTAACTATTGATTGCTGCTATTAAGGCTTTTACTTTATTGTTGGTCTCTTCATATTCATTCTCAGGAATAGAATCTGCTACAATACCAGCTCCTGCTTGTAGATATATTTTATTGTCTTTTACTACCATAGTCCTTATTGCAATACACATATCCATATCTTCATCGAATCCGAAATAACCAACTGCTCCCCCATATACACCTCGTTTTTCTTTCTCTAACTCATCTATAATCTCCATTGCCCTTATTTTAGGTGCTCCTGATAAAGTACCGGCTGGAAGGAAAGCCATTAACACATCAAACATATCTTTATCTCCCCTTTTCGTTCCCTGAACCAATGAAACCAGGTGCATTACATGAGAATACTTTTGTACCTTCATGAAAGATGCAAGTTCAACACTGGATATTTTTGATACTTTTCCCATATCATTTCTACCAAGATCTACAAGCATTATATGTTCTGCTTTTTCTTTCTCATCGGCTAACAGGTCTTTCTCAAGTTCTCTATCTTCTTTATCATCTTGTCCTCTTTTTCTTGTTCCTGCTATAGGACAGTTGAATATTTTACCCTTCCTCAATTCCACAAGCATTTCAGGGGAACTGCCTATTACATAATAGCTGCCGAAATTAAAGTAAAACATATATTTTGAAGGATTGACTTGTCTTAGTTTCCTGTATAGTTCAAAAGGATATATATTGCTTTTACCACTCCATCTTCTTGATAATACAACTTGAAATATATCACCATCATTAATATATTCTTTCGCTCTGCTGACCGCTTTGTTGAATTCTTCTTCTGTGATATGACTGTTGAATGAAACTTTTTCATGGTTTGGTATCATTTCTTTCGTTATTGTAGTTTCCAATATGCTATTTCGTATCTCAGTAATTTTTTTATAGGCTGTTTCTTCTGATTTTCCGCCTTCTTCTTCAAGGACAATTATATTAATCTTATTTAGAAAATGGTCATATGCTATAAGCTCTTTGACGAACATCATATGTGAATCTGGTAGATCAACATTATCCATGTTTTGATTTGGCAGATATTCATATTGTCTTACTATGTCATAACCTACTGTTCCCACAGCACCCCCAATAAATGGAATATCTGTTGTATTTTTCAAATTATATTTTCCAATGTATGATTTGATTATCTCTAGTACATTACCTGATTCTTTTCTTTGGATACCTTCTTCTGTAATTGTTACTTCTTGTTCATATGCTTTAATTTCTAGATAGGGATTGTTACATAAAAATGAATATCTTCCATCTTTATCTTTGCTTTCAAGTAGAAATCCTTTATTATCTTTTACATATTTATTGAATAAAGTTATTGGGGTTTCTGTATCACCAGAAAATGTTCTAATATAGGGTATTAGTTTTATCTTATTCATTGAATTTGCCTCCTATCAATTCTCTTATAACGACAAAAAACCACTTCGCCCCTATTGGGACGAAATGGTTTTTCGCTAATGCCACCCAACTATAGATTGTGTGGCTATCCTAATATCTATTTCATGTATGAAATAGATTTATAAATAAAAAAACGGTACTTTCGTCATGTTGAGACGAAATACCGTTATACCACTCAATTCTATGCTATCTTCAGATACGGAAATAATATTCGATATCCTAACTCAATAACGGGAGTTCCCGGCATCAACTACTTGGTAACAATTACCTTTCATCTAGCATCTCATGGAGCCATTCCTGTTTTTTATCTATACCGTACCTCACACCTAACGACGGCTCGCTGTAATAAATCAAAAAAAGTACTACTTCCAATCAAAGAATTTATTAATATTTATCAGATTATAACACGAATTATTTTATTTGTAAATATAATTTTATTATAATTTTTATGCAATTACTTATTCAACAGCTCATTTGTTTTTCTATCGATCATCTCATCAATGCGATCAATATACAATCCAACATCTTTGACATTTTCTATTCTTTCAATCCTATTATTCTCTTTATATACGATTTTTGAAACAGAGCCTGCACCAAGGGCAATAATGGATTGCGCTTCTTCCATTATCTCTATATTATAAATACATTCTTTTCCTTTAACACAGTAACCTACGTTTTCATAATTACCTACCATATTTTTTTGTCTATACATATAATAGGGTTCTAGTCCCATCGATTTGGATTCATGATAAACCATATCTATCATTTCTTGAATTTCAATATCAGTTGTCAAATGATATTTATTGATAGTTTCCTTTAATCTTGACGCACGTTTAACAGCCATTGTATGAACAGTTAGACTTTCAGGACTTAGCCTTTTAATTTGACTCATGGTATTTTTAACATCATCATATGTTTCCTCTGGTAGTCCGAGAATAAGGTCCATATTAATATTGTCAAAGCCAACTTTTCTAGCCATAGCAAATGCTGTATATATGTCTTCTACAGTATGACGTCTTCCAATTATCTTCAATGTCCTGTCATTCATGGTTTGAGGATTAATTGAAATTCTAGTAACACCATACTTCTTTAGTATATTTAATTTATTAACATTAATAGTATCTGGTCTACCCGCTTCAACTGAAAATTCTTCAAGCATATTTACATTAAAGTTCTTATCTATCATTAACATTAATTCATCTAATTGCTCTTCATTAAGAGATGTTGGGGTTCCGCCACCTACATATATGGTTTTGACTTTCTTGCCTTTCAATAATTCTTTTGATACATAACGCATTTCTTTATTAAGGGCTTCAAGATAATCAGCAACATGTGATTTCCACTTATCTATTGGGTAAGATGTGAAAGAGCAATATAAGCATCTTGTAGGACAAAAAGGTATGCCTATATATATGTTTATCTCATTATCCTTATTAGTATTTAACGTTTTAATTTCATTCCTTGCGATTTCCATCATCAAATTTATTTTTAATGGAGAAATCTTATTATAATTTGCAAGATGCCATTTTATTTTTTCTTCATTGAACCCGTATTTATCAATTAAATCAAAAACAATCTTAGTAGGTCTTATCCCTGTAAGAATTCCCCAAGGTTGACTTTTACCCGTTACCTTCGAAACTATATTATATATTAATATCTTCAATGATTTTTTGGTTTCTTTTCTTCTTTCTAACGGTTCTTTTGGTAATTCATCAATATATTTTTTATCAAAGCTACTGGACTCCATCACTTTACCATTTTCATAATATACCGCTTTGAAATATTCATCGCAAATTATTGTTTCAATGGTAATGCCTTCCCTAGATACTGATTCTACAATTTCATAATGTTCATCATGGAAAAATAGATTAAGCAACATCTTTATCTCATATTCATAATTATGACCTTTTAATAATAAAAACATCTATTTTCTACTCCTATTTTAACAAATTATTAACACATGTATATATTAGATTTTCTTTCATATCCAATAGTAGTTTGAAAACCATGTCCAGGATAGACTTTTGTTTCTTCCGGAAGACACATTAACTTATCTTTTATATTCTCTATTAATGAATTTCCAGGTCCATCAAAAAAATCAGTTCTACCTATAGAACCTGCAAATAAAGTATCCCCACATAATAAAATATTGTTTTCCTCATTATAGTAACATACACTTTCTGGTGAATGTCCAGGAACTACAATACATTCAAATTCCAATTCTCCGAATTCAAGAGTGTCTTTATCATGAATTACTTCATCATTCTCCACCGTAACAGCATTCCTCATTAATCTTAAAGATAAATTTTCATTAGGATCAGCCATATTCTTTCCTTCGATTTCAGTTGTAAATACAGCTACCCCGAATCTATCTCTTATCGCATCAACTGCACCTATATGATCAAAATGCCCATGCGTTACTAAAATTCCCATCAATTGTAAGTTCTTTTCTTCTATGAATCTTATAATTCTATTTTCATCCCCAGCTGGGTCTATTACTACTGCATCTTTACTTTGTTCATCATATACAACATAAACATTTGTTTGCAAAATACCTAACATCATTGTTTTAACTTTCATTATAAATCCTCCTCTTACAAAATGATAGCCAATAATAGAATGATTCCACTATCTATTTTGCCATACTCATGCTAAAACATTTTATCACTATCTAAAAGTAAAGTTACAGGTCCATCATTTAATAGCTCTACCTTCATATCAGCTTGGAACAAACCTTGTTTGATTCCATCATATTTCTCATTAGCTCTTTTCATGAATTCTTCAAATATGATTCTTGCCTTATCAGGTTTAGCAGCTGATGAATAGCTAGGTCTACGTCCTTTTCTACAATCACCATACAAAGTAAAGTTCGGCACGATACATATTTCACCGTTAACATCTTTTACTGATAGATTCATTTTATCTTCACTATCTTCAAAGATTCTAAGATTTATTATCTTATCAAGCATATAATCATATACTTTCATATCATCAGTATCTAAAAATCCTACTAATACTAATAAACCTTTACCAATTTCTCCAATCACTTCACCTTCGACTTCAACAGATGCTTGTTTAACTCTCTGTATAACAACTCTCATATGACTACTATCCTTTCTTACTACGTTTATTGCAAGTATTGCATAATATTAGCTATTAGTTCTTATTATTTCCTCCACGCCCTCAATACCATTTAATTTTTTAGTCAACTTGGTTAATTGATTGACTCCATTGATATCCATAGTTACATTAAAGATAGATTTATCACCTTTAATTGAACGAGCATTTAATGATTTTACAGGTATTCTTTCTTCTGTTAATACCTTAGATATATCTACTAACAAACCTACTCTATTAGAGCTGATTATTTGAATTTCGACTTGATACAAACGACTAGACTCTTTTTCATCTAGATTCTGCCATTCTGCTTCTATTAATCTATGTCTTTCCAACTCTGATAAGTTAATAATATTACTGCAATCCGTTCGATGTATCGACACACCTCTTCCTCTTGTTATAAATCCGATTATCTCATCACCTGGAACAGGATTACAACATTTACTGAATCTAACAGCTAGGTCTTCCACACCTTTTACGACAATTCCACTTTTAGATTGTTTAGCTATCGTGTTATTAACAGTAAACACTTCTTCGACTACATCATTGTTTTTATTAATGATTTTAATCTTTTTCTTATATTCTTCATATAATCTATTAACGATTTGTCCTTCTTTTAATCCACCATGTCCTATAGCAGCACATACTGCATCCCAATCTTTAAAACCATATTTTCTCTTAACTACTTGAGTAAATTCTGGTTTGATTATTTCACTAAGCGGTATACCTTTTGCCTTGGTATATTTTTCTATTAGTTCTTTTCCCCTAACAATGTTATCTTCTTTGAATTCTTTTCTGAACCACTGATTGATTTTGCTTTTAGCCTGTGAACTTTTTATTATATTTAACCAGTCTCTACTCGGTCCATGTGAATTCTGAGAAGTTATTACTTCTATTCTATCTCCATTTTTTATTTTATAATCAAACGTTACTATTTTCCCATTAACTCTGGCACCAACCATTTTATTTCCTACAGCGCTATGAATGTGATACGCAAAATCAATTGGGGTCGATCCAGCTGGTAGATCTATAACATCACCAGATGGTGTAAATGCATATACTTGGTCAGCAAAAACATCTAAATCAGATTTCAGAACATCTAGAAATTCCTTATTATCAGACATATCTCTTTGCCATTCAAGGATTTGTCTTAACCAATTCAACTTTTGTTCTTCACTCTGTTCAATAGATTCCGTTGTTTTACCTTCCTTATATTTCCAGTGAGCGGCTATACCGTATTCCGCAGTTCTATGCATTTCATACGTTCTGATTTGCATTTCAAAAGGTTCACCTTCAGGACCTATAACAGTTGTATGCAAAGATTGATACATATTAGGTTTCGGCATAGCGATATAATCTTTGAATCTTCCTGGAATCGGCTTATACATTTCGTGTATTACACCCAATACTCCATAACAATCTTTTACTGATTCTACAATAGCTCTTACTGCGAATAAGTCATATATCTGATCGATCGTTTTATTTTGACCAATCATCTTTTTATAAATACTGAAAAAGTGTTTTGGCCTCCCCTCTACTTCCGCACTTATTTCAATCTTATCTATTTCAATTTTAATATCTTTAACGATCTTATCTACAAAATTAATCCTATCGTCTCGTTTTCTAGCGATTTTATCAACTAGATCATAATAAGCATCAGGATTAATATATCTAAAAGATAAGTCTTCTAATTCAATTTTAAATTTTGAAATACCTAACCTATGAGCTAGAGGAGCATATATATCCAACGTTTCTTTTGCAATTTTTTTTTGTTTTTCCTCTGACTTATATCTTAATGTACGCATATTATGAAGTCTATCAGCAAGTTTGATAAGTATTACACGTATATCTTTTGACATAGCCAGAAACATTTTTCTATAATTCTCTGCTTGTATTTCTTCTTTATCTGTAGAATAAGGAATTTTTTCTAATTTAGTTACTCCATCAACTAATAGAGCTACTTCTTTACTAAATTCATTTGTAATATATTCTATAGTATATTCTGTATCTTCTACAACATCATGAAGTATACCAGCTATAATTGATTCTTTATCAAGCTCTAATTCAGCTAATAGATGAGCAACTGCTAGAGGATGAATAATATAAGGTTCCCCTGATTTTCTAAGCTGCCTTTCATGAGCCAGCTTAGCTAGAGCATATGCTTTTTTAATCATGGAAAAATCTTCAGATGGATGGTATTTTTTAATTGCTTTTAATAAATCCATATAAATTTTATCAGGCATTTCATCACCGCTTCTAATTAACATTTTAATATCTTTATTTTGATGAATCTAATATATCTATATATTATAGTTATTTTTCCTACAAAATGCAAGAATTATTGCACTGTAACCTTCAATCAAATTGTTACAACCAAATATTACCTCTAATATATTAATTTTTAATATATAATATACACAATTATTCAATAATATTTATTAATATCATTTATCCTATGTTAATTTCTTTATAATAAATTATTTCATTTTATCAAATTAATCAATTAATGTATTATAATTAAATAAAAATAAGACCTTTACTCATCCATCTTGTAAGTAAAGGTCTTATTTTTACTTATGAATTATTGAATCCACATTATAATTCTTTAATTTATCTCTACCTTTTAGAAAGTCTAATTCAATCAAATATAATAATTTTACTACTTCTCCTCCTAGACTTTCTACTAATTCTACAGTAGCTTTAGATGTTCCACCTGTAGCTAACAAATCATCTATAATTACAACTTTATCACCTGGTTTTATAGCATCGACATGCATCTCGATAGTAGCCGTTCCATATTCTAAAGCATATTCTTTACTCTTAGTTTTATATGGTAGCTTACCTTGCTTTCTTATAGGTAAAAAACCTTTACCCATATTATATGCTACTGGTACACCAAAAATAAAGCCTCTTGATTCTGGTCCGATTATGTAATCAAATTCAACCCCTTCTAGTTTTTCTTGAATCTGATCAATTGAAGCTTTTAATCCTTCTGGATTTTGTAAAATAGTAGTGATGTCATAAAATAAAATACCTTCTTTTGGGAAATCAGGTACTTCTCTTATAATAGTTTTAAGATCCATACTTATTACTCCTTTTTTCATAATACCTCATAAGGAATTTAATATAGGCTATCAGTATATAAAAAATTGTTATTTCATTAGTTTACTTATATAAAGAATAATTACCTTACAAAGGATATTAAATTTTCAATTTTTATTTTACTAATATTAAACTTCTTAAGAAATATATAAGTATGAAATAGTTAATATTCTTCTTTGACCTTATGAAAATTCATTTCACTTATACTTTTTTTATCATTTAATAAGATTATATATAATATTAGTAAACATACAATATAAGTATACCAAATTTAATCAGTTCTAGCAAAGCTTTTTAGATTTTTTAGCAATTATTTATTTATATCACTTAATTATCGCTTAGAAAAAGAGCTCTAAGAACTTAATGAGTAATACTACAAATAATATTCCAGCTATTACAGGTACAAAAGCAATTAATGAATCTATTCCTAATAATAATGAAAACACTACAAAGCAAAAAACAATTGAAATGAAATCAACAAGTAATTTTTCATTATATTTTTTCATCTAACCCCTTTGTATACCCTCCCTTATTCATTACAGTTTTATTTAATATAATTTACTATTTGACATTAAATTATATTTTAAATATTATACTTGTATTATAGTTGATTTGTATTACATGTGCAATATGTCAACGGATTTTATTGTATAATAAAGTGATATTTGTTAATTATCAATATATTCATTTGTTTCAGTGTAAAAAAGTATATATTCTAAAGAAATAATTTCAATTAACTATTTATATTTATTCACAATTAACTAATTTAATTATTTATTTCTAACTTCATGTATGTACTGGATTCTTCTAACCTTACTTTCATCCCTTTATTTAATTTGAATGATAAATTCATTTTATCATATGTATAACTTAATAATTTCAGTTCGTTAAATATTTGCAGGCATATTAATAAAGTACATACTTTATTTGATTGTTTGAAATTAATTATTTTCATTAATCTGGTAATGGTTATATGGTCAACATTATGTTTCTCTTGACTTAAAAGTGCCCTATACAAGGTTTCAAAGTCCTGTCGCGTAGGAATCAAATTTTCGTTTCTAAGAAATAATGTAGATTCTTTACTGAAATTAGTGTTAATCATATTTTTAAAGATTTGATAATATTTTTCGATATCATTAGTAAAATCATTATTAGGATTAATATCTTTCAACATTATCTGAGGTTTTTTAGTTCCATTCCACTCATTAATATTTAATGTACCCAATAATGCTATCTCAGTAGAAATGTTAACTGAATCATAATATTCAGCCATTCCAAAACCTATTCCGTCTATATTATTTTTATTATAATCAACAACCATCTTCAAATGATTGTTTTCCTTTCCTATTTTCCTAACATCATTTACCTTTCCTTTACATATGAATTTTGGTTCAGGGTTACCAACACCATAAGGTTCAAGCTTAATTATCTCTTCTATAAGTGGTATATCAATTTCATTAATATTGATTTCCATATCAGCAGTAAGCTTAGGAGTTAGTGTGTCAGATTTCATATTATCTTGTGCATATTTATTCACACCATTCCTAAGTTCATCAATCAATTCATCCTTTAGTGACATACCTGCTGCCATTTCATGTCCACCAAATTTAAGGAATAGGTCTTTTACAGAACATAGCGCTTCAAATATATTAAAACCTTCAACACTTCTTGCAGAACCAGTAGCGATACCATCTTCAACACTTAGTAATATACTAGGCCTATAATATTTTTCTGTAATTCTTGAAGATACGATTCCAATAACTCCATGATGCCAATTATTAGAAGAAACTACAATCACTTTAGTTGAATCTACATCTATTGTTCGTTCTATAATATGTACAGCTTCATCATATATACTTTGCTCTAATTCCTGCCTAGTTATATTTTCTTCATTAAGCCTCTCAGCTATGTGAGCTGCTTTGTCTTTGTCTTTTGTAACAAATAATTCTACACCTCTTTTAGCATCACCAAGTCTACCTGCTGCATTAAGTCTTGGAGCGATACGAAAGCCAATAATTCCTGCTGTAATTTTACCTTCCCTGTTAGTACCGGCCACTTTGATTAGTGATTTCAGACCGATATTCCATGAATTCTGCATAGTTTCAAAGGCTAGTTTAGTTATGATTCTATTTTCATCTATGAGAGGCACAATATCAGCTACAGTACCAACTGCTACTATATCCATATATTTCCATATAGATTCTACATTATCTAATTTTTCAGATAATGCATGTATAAGTTTAAATGCAACACCTACTCCAGCTAACATATCAAATGGATAATTGCAGTCTTTTCTCTTGGGATCAATGACAGCTATTGCATTTGGAATACTCTCCTGACACTCATGATGATCGGTTATTACTATATCCAACCCTAGGGTATTTGCATAGTCTACTTCTGATATCGCAGTTATACCTGTATCCACTGTTATAAGTAACTGAGTATTATCAATATGTATTCTTTCGATAGCCTCATTATTAAGCCCATATCCTTCTTTTAATCTATTAGGTATATAATAATTGACCTTTACTCCGTTTTCTTCTAAAAACATATATAAAATTGATGTACTAGTAATACCATCGACATCATAATCACCATATATAGTAATGTTTTCTTTGTTTTCAATTGCCTTTAAAATACGTTCCACAGCTTTATCCATATCTTTTAACAAATATGGATTATAGAATTTGTCTTTATCGGCATTAAGAAATCTAACGATTTCATCTTCCATAACTATATTTCTATTAGATAATATAGTTGCTATGATTGTAGAGAATCTATATTTTTTTGATAGATCATCTATCAATTGTTCATTTTTTTGTTTTAAATTCCATTTGTATTTTGGTTTCAATCATATACCTCCATTTTAAAGAGCTATTACTCCTAGTAGTTTTCCTAAATTCATTTTTCTATAATTTAAAAAAACCTCTAACAAAAAATTGTTAGAGGTTTTTTTTCATTTATCTTTGTGGTTGACGCGCTCTTTGAATTCTTTGCTCTTCTTTTCGTTTAAATACATACCATAATGGACTTGCAATAAATATAGAAGAATAAGTACCTGAAAGTATACCAACCATTAATGGTAATGCGAATTCTCTTATTGATGCAACACCAAGTACATAAAGCACTGCAACCATAACAAATGTTGTAAGTGAAGTATTTATTGAACGTGACATAGTTTGACTTATTGAAGTATCAACAGCACCTTTAAAGTCTCCACGTTTCATATATTTTTGATTTTCACGAACACGGTCAAATAATACTATAGTATCATTAATGGAATAACCAACAATCGTTAACATCGCTGCAATAAATGAATTATTAATTGGTATCCTAAATAATGAATAAACAGCTAATACAATAAATACATCATGAAGTAATGCCACTACTGCACTAACACCGAATCTATAATCCTTAAATCTTAGTGTAATATATATCAACATACAAATTGAGGCTAATATTATTGAAATTATAGCACTTCTTCTCATTTCACTACTTATTGTTGGGCTAATACTTTCACTTTCAATATCAGCAGCAGTTATGCCATATTTTTCACTTAATGATTCTTGTAACTTAGTTCTTGCTTCATTATCTAATTTACTTGTCTTAATAATAACTTGTCCTTTATCTTTTACAGCTTGGAATTGTGGACTTTTATCATTAGTAGCTTCTGTTACTATTGGAGTAAGCTCACTGTCCATTTCAGCTTTACTCATTGTTTTATTTAAAT
Organism: Vallitalea longa; assembly: GCF_027923465.1. Taxonomy (NCBI): domain Bacteria; kingdom Bacillati; phylum Bacillota; class Clostridia; order Lachnospirales; family Vallitaleaceae; genus Vallitalea; species Vallitalea longa. Next base: position 3,589 of record NZ_BRLB01000004.1, on the reverse strand, counting down.
TGACAAGTGTTGTAGTACCACCACTAAATTCTATGTCATAGTTAAGAGGAGTACCTTTTGTACTATTATATATAGGCATTGCAAGAAGTCCGACAACTATAACAATAATAGAAATACTAAACCATACTTTTCTTTTTGCAACAACTTTTAATGCTCTTGTTTTATTAGTGATACCGTATAATTTTCTATTTTTGATACCTATTCCAGCAAATGCTCCTAAAATAAGTCTTGTGATTACTAAAGCAGTAAACATTGAAACAATAATACCAATTGCAAGAGTTTGAGCAAAACCTTTAATTGGTCCAGTTCCCATTAAGTATAAAATAGCTGATGCTATCAAAGTTGTAATATTACCATCTAAAATAGCAGTAGTCGCTTTTTTGAAACCAGCTTTTAGTGAAGCTCTAAGCGTTTTCTCAAGAGCTAATTCTTCCTTGATTCTCGAGAAGATAATTACATTGGCATCAACTGCCATACCAACCGATAATATAATACCTGCAATACCAGGTAATGTTAATGTAAGTTTAAATATACTTAATATTATAATTACTAATGAAGAATAGAATACTAATGCGATATCAGCAGCAAGTCCAGGTATTCTATAATATATGATCATGAATAATAAAATCAATGCAAGACCTATAATACCTGCTTTTACACTTGTATTAACTGCTTCTTCACCAAGTGTAGCACCTACTACATTAGATCTTAATTCTTCTAGTTCCAATGGAAGTGCACCTATACGTATATTAGAAGCCATTGTTTCTGCTCTGTCCATACTTCCCATATGATCAATACTAGCTTTTCCATCTGGTATTGGTCCATTTACGATAGGTTCCATTATATTATGACCATTATACGCAATTGCAATTTTTTTACCTACATTTTTTTTAGTAGCTTCATAAAATTTATCTTTACCGCTTTCATTAAGTTCAAGAGATATATAATAAGGATCAGAATTTCCTACTTCAACTTGATTTGATTTCATTGCAGTAGCATCTTTAACATCTTCACCAGTCAAAACAACTTGTCCATCAGGACCGATAAACTCTAGTTTACCTGGTTTCCCAAGTTCTTCTAGTACTTGCTCTGCATCTGTTGCATTAGGAATGTCAACATTAACACGGTCTTTACCTTCTCTGTATACTTGACCTTCAGTATAACCTAATCCGTCAATTCTTTTTCTTATCTTGAAAACTGTATCATTTAATTCTTTATCAGTTGGATCGTCCTTCACAGTAGTATATGTAATACTTACACCACCAGCTAAATCAAGTCCTAACCTTACGTTATTTGCTCCGCCTATTTCTTTGTTTCCTACTCCTTTTACTGCTACAAAAACCGAACATCCAATTATAACAACTAAAAGCAATAGGGTAATAATCTTTTTCCCCTTCATTGCAATAAAATCCTCCTTTGTACATTATCGAATTAAATTTTTTATATCGTATCCATACATTAAGATATCAATATATACTTATAATTTTGTAAGTTATTCAACTCAACTTTACTTCAATGCAGGCAAATAAAAAGTTATAGGCTTGCTTTGCAGAACAAAAATATAGAAAAAAACTCTTATATTTTTATTCTGCAAAACCTTTAAATTGCTTGTCTGCATAAAACTTCAAAGTATAAAAATCGAGTTATTGTTTGATAATTAAGTCCTTGTATCTATAAATATTATAACTTACATACTATGTTAAATTATAAATATTATCTTGTGAATAGTCAAGATAATTGTAAATCATCACTTAAGCATTTCTTTTGCTTTAATATAAATAGCACATTCGACTCTTTTTCTTTCAAGTTCACAGCCTATTTCATAAGTATCATATATATTACCATGGAATTGATATGCATTAGCAGTACATCCTCCACTACAATAGAATTTTGCCCAGCAGTTTTGACATTTTTCTTTTGAATAAACACAACATTCTTTAAATGTATTACGCACAGCTGTATTAGTTATCCCTTCATCAACTGTTCCAAGCTTAAATTCATCTATTCCCACAAATTGATGGCAAGGAAATAAATCTCCCCATGGTGTAACTGCTAAATATTCAGTACCTGAACCACACCCAGAAAGTCGCTTAATTACACAAGGTCCTTGAGATAAATCAATCATGAAATGGAAGAAATTAAAATCTTTGTTTTCTTCTTTTCTTTTAATCATCTCTTCTGCAAGTATATCATATTGTTCACATAAATATGGTATATCTTCTTCCTGTAATGCATAAGGCATATCAGCTGGTGCCACAACGGGTTCTATTGATGTTTGTTTAAATCCTAGATCAGCGAAATGTAATACATCTTTAGCAAAATCAAGATTGTAATGTGTGTAAGTACCTCTTACATAATAATTCTCTTGATTTCTACTTTCCGCCATTTTAATGAATTTAGGTAGAATGATATCATAACTTCCTTTACCATTCTTAGAACATCTCATCCTATCATTTACTTCTTTTCTTCCATCTATACTAAGTACTACATTATACATATTTTCATTAATAAAATCCATTATTTCATCATCAAGTAATATACCATTAGTAGTGATTGTAAATCTAAAGTTTTTATTATATTCTTTTTCTTTTGATCTACCGTATCTAACAATATCTTTTACTACTTCAAAATTCATAAGAGGTTCTCCACCAAAAAAGTCAACCTCAAGATTTCTCCTGTTTCCTGAATTCTCCAAAAGAAAATCTATAGATTTCTTCCCTATTTCACTACTCATAAGTGAACGGTCTCCATGATATTCACCTTCACCAGCAAAACAATACTTACAAGACAAATTACAATCATGAGCTATATGTAAACATAAAGCTTTTACTACAGGTTGTCTTTTTTTGAACTCCAAAATTGCTTCTTTATATGTATCATCAGTAAATAGTAATTCCTTATCAACTAGTTCATTTACTTCATCAATTGATTCTAAAATCGCTTGTTTATCATATTTTGAAGAAAGATTATTAATTAAGTCTTCTTTAGACATTTTTTTATAGTTTTCAATGACATCATAAACAATATCATCAACCACATGAACTGCACCGCTATAAACATCTATAACAATGTTCATACCGCCCATTTTATATTGATGTACCACAATACTCTTCCTTTCTCAATTCATATTAGCATATTTTATATGCTAATCATCATCTTAATCAGTATAATAAGATTAGTTTTTCATCCTATACTTAATATAAGCAGCGACTCTCGTCACTGCTTAATAAACTTATAATTATTTGTTTTCACAAGTTTGATTGCCAACTGTACATGATGTTTTACATGCTGATTGACAGGATGTTTGACACTCACCACATCCACCATTTTTTAAACTCTTTTTAAGAGTAGCTGAATTTAATGTTTTAATATGCTTCATCGTTTTTCCTCCTTTAAGCACATGTTGCTCTAACTTAAAACATTATATCATAATATTGTAGCAATTAAAAGTAGTTTTTAGTAACTATAAATTGCAATATTAAATGTCCGGTATTTTCAAATAAAATTTTATAGTGTAGATATATTGTATTTTTTTAATATCTAGTTTGGCGTAGCGTACCATTTACAATGAGAGAGGCATGTGATAGCC